>JAISPY010000194.1 GCA_031274565.1 Treponema sp. | reverse complement strand
CCCTCTTGCATAATGTAGCAAACCTTGCTATATTCTACCAGTATAGTGGGTCTGTTATCTTTATTCTTCATTAATTATCGAAAAGAACCTAAAAGAAAATAGAGCAACACCGTTGACGGCTTTGAGCCGTAAAAAGGGGAAAAGCTATCCTCTTGGATGCGTCCACTTGGGACGGCTTTCACCAGAGCCATAGCAATCCTGAAAACACTAAGGAGTATACGAGACCATGAGCATGGACATTACCAAGATGCGGAACATCGGCATCAGCGCGCATATTGATTCGGGTAAAACGACCCTTTCAGAGCGTATCTTGTTCTATAGCAATAAGATCCACGCCATCCACGAAGTCCGGGGCAAGGACGGGGTAGGAGCCACCATGGATCACATGGAGCTTGAACGAGAGCGGGGCATCACCATTCAGTCCGCAGCAACCCAGGTTACCTGGAAAGAGCATACGATCAATCTGATCGATACCCCTGGGCATGTGGACTTTACCATTGAAGTTGAACGGTCCCTGCGGGTTTTGGACGGTGCCATCCTGGTACTCTGCGCGGTAGGGGGAGTCCAGTCCCAATCCATCACCGTGGATAGGCAGCTCAAGCGTTACCATGTGCCCCGGATTGCCTTTATCAATAAGTGCGACCGTACCGGTGCGAATCCCTTCAAAGTACGGACCCAGCTCAAGGAAAAATTAGGGCTTAACGCGGTGCTGATCCAGCTTCCTATCGGTCTGGAGGACAACCTCGAAGGCATGGTGGACCTTATCACCATGCAGGCCGTGTATTTTGATGGAGACCAGGGGACCGAACTCCGGTATGGGGAGATCCCGCCGTCCCTCAAGGCTGAGGCAGAAACCTATCGGGAAGAACTGTTAGAAGGGGCGTCCATGTTTTCCGATGAACTGGCGGAACGCTACCTGGGGGGAGAAGCGGTCCCAGAGGAGCTTCTGCGATCCGCCATTCGGAAAGGAACCTTGGCCGAGGCCTTTGTACCGGTGATGTTAGGATCCGCCTACAAGAACAAGGGGATTCAGACCCTGCTGGATGGGGTGACCTATTACCTTCCCAATCCCACGGAAGTCAAGAACTATGCCCTGAACCTGGACCGCAACGAAGAACGGATCGAGCTTTCCGCCGATGAAAAGAAACCTACCGTGGCCCTGGGTTTCAAACTGGAAGACGGCCAATACGGGCAGCTTACCTACGTGCGGATCTACCAAGGGGCCCTCAAGAAGGGGGACGAATTGACCAACACCCGCTCTCGGAAGCGTTTCAAGGTAGGCCGGCTCGTGCGGATGCACGCGGACAGCATGGAAGACATCACCGAAGGAGCGCCCGGGGATATTGTGGCCCTCTTTGGCATTGACTGCGCTTCGGGGGATACCTTCTGTGGAAGCGGTCTCAACTACGCCATGTCATCCATGTTCGTCCCGGAGCCGGTTATCTCCCTGGCCATTACCCCCAAGGACAAGAAGTCCGCAGACCAGTTGGCCAAGGCCCTGAACCGCTTTACCAAGGAGGACCCCACCTTCCAGACCTACGTGGATCCTGAGTCCAACCAGACCATCATCAAGGGTATGGGAGAGCTGCATCTGGAAGTCTACGTCGAGCGGATGCACCGGGAATATAAATGCGAGGTTGAAACCGGTATGCCCCAGGTTGCCTACCGGGAAACTATCACCCAGCGGGCGGAGTTCAACTATACCCACAAGAAACAAACCGGCGGTTCAGGCCAATACGGCCGGGTCGCCGGGTATATGGAGCCTTTTGCCGAGGGGGACTACGAGTTTGTGGATACCATCAAAGGCGGGGCCATCCCTAACGAGTTCATCCCCAGTTGTGATAAGGGTTTCAAAGAAGCCCTGAAACGGGGGAGCCTCATCGGATTTCCCATTGTCAATATCCGCTGCCTCATCAACGACGGTCAGTCTCACCCAGTGGACTCTTCGGATATCGCCTTCCAAATGGCCGCCATCGGCGCGTTCCGGGAAGCGTACCTCAAAGCCAAGCCCTGCATCCTGGAACCCATCATGAAGGTGGCGGTGGAGGGGCCTACGGAATTCCAGGGAAACATCTTCGCCTCGATTAACCAGCGGCGGGGCATCATCTTGGCATCCACTGAGGACGGAACCGCGTCCCGGGTCGAAGCGGAAGTTCCGTTAAATGAAATGTTCGGCTATTCCACGGCGCTCCGGTCCTTGACCCAGGGTAAGGCGGAGTTTACCATGGAATTTGAGAAGTACGGGAAGGTTCCAGCAGGTATTTCCGAAGCCCTCATCAAGGGGTATCAGGAAAAGCGAAAGAAAGAGCAACAACAGAAATAGGGAGATGAGAAAAACATGATTACAGATGAACTCATACAACGCAGTCCGGTTCGGATTTTTGAGCGGTCTATCCACGGGGGACTGGCCGCAGGTGAACTGGGACTCATCGCTTCCCAGAGCGGCATCGGTAAAACCTCGGTCTTGGTCCAGATTGCCCTGGATAAACTCTTACAGGCCAAGAAGGTCATCCACGTATCTTTTACCCAGCATACCGATTATGTATTAGCCTGGTATAAAAATATTTTTGATGAGTTCATTAAGAAGCAGCGCCTGGAAAACCTGAGGGATGTGGAAAACGAACTTATCAAGAACCGGGTTTTGATGAATTTTAACCAGGAGGGCATTACCACCGAACAGATCCTCCGGAGTCTCCGGGCGCTTATCCAGGAGGGGGGCTTTAAAGCGGAGGCCCTCATCGTGGACGGCTTTGATTTTACCCGAGGCAGCCACGAGCATTTTGCCGCGGTGAAAACCTTCGCCCGGGAATTAGGGCTTGCGGTCTGGTACAGCTGCAATGTTACCGTAGGCAACTGCCCAGCGGCAAAACAAGCCGTCCCCCCCCTCGTCCAGGACTACGCGGACCTGCTGGATGTGGTCATTGTCCTAGAACCTCAGCCAGAGTATATCGCCCTCTCGGTATCCAAGGATCGGGATACCTATAACCCCGAGGCCTTGGCCCTGCGGCTTGATCCCCGGACGCTGCTCATCCTAGAGGGGTAACGGAAACGCAGCGGCTGGGAATCCTTATGAAACAGGGTTCTCTCGTGCTCGCAGGCCGTGTTTTATCGCTTCGTCATAGAAACCATGGAGATACAGTACCAGGCGCTCCCTTGCGCCTGGCTCCATTTGAATCCCATTGAACGGGTTGAGGAGAATATTATGATACGGACAATTCTTACCCCGGATAGGGAAAAAATAAAATAGCTTGTATTTTGACCCTTCAACTGGTATAAAGAAATCACCACAACTCATTATACCAGAAGGAAATACAAGCCATGAAATATACCACCGTATTAGCCAGTTTGTTAAGCCACCTAAGCAGATCTGATTTTGGAAAGGCCGTTAAGAACCACCGGGCAGACAAGGGGGTGAGGACCCATATGCGTTTACTTTACAAGTTGGGGAAAATATGATACCCACAATATACGGGAGCAGTGAAGGCAAGCTTTGAGCAATGAGTATCGGTAATGCCCGAAGGAGGGGAAGACACGGCAAAGGAATTGGGGGCATTACTACGGATACGAGAAATCAAGAACCCAACGGATTTGTTGCGACTGGTTTTTTTATACCTCACTGAAGGCAAATCGTTCAGCGGGACAGCCGCGTTATTGAAACTGACGGGCATCGGTTCCATGACCAAGAAAGCGGTATTCACGCGGTTTCAAACATGTGGTGCATGGCTGCGATGGTTAGGTGAAAACAGCTATCGGAACAACCAGAGGATACCGGGGCATCTGCGTTACCGGGATTTTGAAAAAAAACGATAAGGTATGCGGATATCTGTTAAAAATCAGTGAAAATGTCCCCTATATAATTCAGTAGAAATGTCCCCTTTCAGTCAAAAATCAATAGAAATGTCCCCCTATGGGAGGAGGACATGGGGGGCATCAATCGTCGAA
>JAISPY010000285.1 GCA_031274565.1 Treponema sp. | reverse complement strand
ATGCACTATTCTAAGGACAAGTGGGCTTTCCAGATTTCCGTGGCATTTTGAACATTCGATATAAAATATATGTCATTGTTTATACCCCAGGCCGGAGCAAATACATCCACATTACCGCTGGTAAGCTGCCGTAAATCAGTCCCGTCTGCTCTCATTAAGTAGAGATGCAGCCGGCGTTCCGATATGTTTTCCACCACCCGGCCGCTGCTTAACAATTTCCCAAACAACCCTCCGCCGGCGGCTTTCTTTTCAACGGTTGCCAGGTGTACATCTCCGCCCTTGGCAAAAAGTATGTAATCCCCATCAGCGGAATAACTGGGACGAGAACAGATTTCCGCAAAACCGTTCTGCTCATTGATAACCGCGGCATATATTTGCGTTACCTGGTTCGTTTTGATATCCATTTCATAGACACTTGCCGGATAATAGGTCTTGTTATTCCGGCGTTCTTGGCTGGAACGAATAAACGCAAATTTGGTTCCGCTGGGGTGCCAACTGGGCTCTTGCCCTTCGCCTAATATGGTAATTTCCGTCCCGTTATCCTTCATACTGACCAGTTGCCGCTTCCCTGCCACCAGGGTATCACAGAGGATGATATTGCCTTTGATGCTGGGATTTGCGTCAGCGTCCCCGGCGCTGGTCCGGGTGATATAGGTTTTGCCTCCCCCTGCGATAGTGGACTTTATCAGTTTGCTGCCGCTTCCCTCATACCCCACATAGGCAAATCCGGTATTATCTTCAAACCATACGGGACCATAGGAAGGATCGGTGATCATCGGGGTTTTGGCGGATATGGCAATATCCCGTAAGAGCATGATACGGTAGTCCTCAAAATACAGCGGAACCCCAGGATCCGTTTCATTGGCCTCACAATACAGTAATTTCGTCCCATCAGGGGATACGCTTACCGAATTTTTCCTGAATCGGTTATCCGTAACCCGTATTACGTTCTGCAGGGTATTGGATGCTACGGTTATCGTAACATCCGTAGCTGCGGGTTTCGTCGCACACCCCGACAACAGCATGAATACCAGCATCAGACTGAGTATTCCCATCATAACCAATCGTTTCTTCATGGTTATCCTCCTTAAAAAGTAACCTGTAGTAATGACCATACCCAAAGGAGCGATCCGCATGGAGCTAAACCCCTGGGGACTATCCTGTTTCCTGGACGCTGCGTTCATAGAAGGGCTCCCTGAAATTGATTACCCCATGAGCCGTTCCAGAAGTCATTCCAAGTCATCAAATTATGCCTCGCTCTTTCTAATGGCAAGGCTTTTTGTAATTTTATTGGCTATTGGTAATAAAGTCAAGCCAATAGCACAATAAAGAGCCTTCTCTAAGAGGTAGTTGGTTAAATTTTAAGGTGTACTATGACCGAACATGAATTACGCGCTATTCTCAGTATGAACCTCAAGCGGTATCGTAATTACCGTAAGTTGTCTCAGGCGGAATTGGCTGAAAAACTTGATATATCTATTCCCTTTCTCAGTGATGTTGAAAACGGCAGAAAATGGGTTTCCCCGGTTACGTTGGTAAAATTTGCTAATGCCCTGCATATTGAACCTTATGAGCTTTTCAAGCCTGACGAGGCCTTATCTCCTGCTACCGCTGCAGCCCTTACCAAATGGAGTAATGAAATTGTTGAGGCGGTTGCGCAAACGGTCCAGGATATCCAGGGCTATTATCTTACCCAGTCCGATCCGCCCCTGGAAAACGAGCGCGTGACTCCTTCCAAATAATCAGACGGTTCCTCGGCATAGGGCTTTTCGATGCTTGCTCGATAATAAAAATTTTTGTCCACGAATTACGCGAACTACACGAATTAAGCACGGTGGTCATTCCATAATTCGCGTTAATTCGCGTCATTCGCGGACTCTTTTGTTTATATGCGCCGGCCCGCTCTCGGTGCTTATACCGGTTCTCTAAACCATCTATAATGAACCCCATGAAAGACATGAACCAAATACGGTATATCGATCCCCTCAAGGTTTTGGGAAAAGCCCTGTTACAGGTGGAAAAACCCAACCGGTATGTGGGGGGCGAATACGGCCGTCTGGCAAAACAGGAGGCGGATCTTCGGCTCCTCATCGCCTTTCCTGACCTGTATGAGATCGGTATGAGTAATCAGGCCCTCAGGATACTCTATAACCGACTGAATCAGCTTGAAGGGGTTTCCTGTGACCGGGCCTTTGCCCCGGCTCCGGATTTTGAACAGCTCCTCCGCAGCCGGGGAATCCCCCTGTACGGCCTTGATACGGGCATCAGCCTGGGGGATTTGGACCTCCTCTTATTTACCTTGGGCTATGAGTTGGGGATCACCGGGGTCCTCGCCATGCTGGAGACTGCCGCAATCCCCCTGCGGGCATTGGAACGGACCGAAGCCCATCCTATCGTGATCATGGGCGGCCCGTGCGTTTCCAATCCCCTTCCCTATGCTCTTTTCGTGGATGCCTTTTGGATCGGAGAAGCAGAGGGGGGCTTTTTTAGCCTTATCCCCGAGCTACGGGCCTTAAAAATGGCCGGGGAGGGGAGGGCCGCCCTGCTTGAGTGGGTCCGCGCGCATCCTTCGGTATGGGCGCCAGGCAAGCAGCGGGCAAAGCGGGCAGTGGATCAGGCCTTCGCCCTTAGGGAACCTTCCCCGGCGGTGTTTCCAGTTCCCAGCATGAAGGTAGTACAGCACCACGGGGCAGTGGAAATCATGCGGGGCTGTCCGCATGGCTGCAGGTTTTGTCATGCCGGGTATTGGTACCGGCCCATGCGGCAGAAAAGCGCGAAAACCGTCCGCGCGGAGGCTGCGGCTTTTATTACCCAAGGGGGCTACCGGGAAATAAGCCTTACCTCCCTTTCCTCTGGGGACTATCGGTATCTTGCGGACCTCGTGGATGCCCTTAATGCCGAGCATGGGGAGGCTCAGGTATCTTTTCAGCTTCCCTCTCTCAGAGTCTCCACCTTTTCCCTACCTCTGTTGGAAAAAATTGCCGCGGTGCGAAAAAGCGGTCTTACTTTTGCGGTAGAAACCCCGGTGGACGCTTGGCAGCTTGCGATAAACAAGGACGTTTCCCGAGATACGGTGCTTGCCATCGTACAGGAAGCGCGAAAACGGGGCTGGAGGGGGGCGAAATTTTATTTTATGATCGGCCTTCCCCTCGAAAGTCCGAAAACCCCTGAGGATCCCCCCCAGCATGAAGCGCCTGAAGAAGTGGAAATAGTCAATTTTATCCTGGAAATTGCCCGCCGTACCGGGATGCACTTCACGATCAATGTAGGAACCTTTGTCCCCAAGCCGCATACACCCTATCAGTGGGCGGCTCAAATGGACGAAGCTACGGCCCGTCAAAAACTCGCGTACATCCGGTTTACGCTTAAAGCCCAAGGCCATAAGGTCGGGATTCAAGACCCCTTTGTTTCGGTACTCGAAGGGGTCATCAGCCGGGGAGATGAACGGGTCGGGGACCTCATCGAGGAAGCCTATAAGCGGGGCTGTCGGCTTGACGCATGGAATGAGTATATCCGGCAGGATATTTGGCAGGCCCTTTTTGACGAACAAGCGGCCCTCATCGAGGAAATACGCGGACGTAAACCCCCGGATCAGCCCCTGCCCTGGCAGGGTATTGAGAGCGGCATGTCCCGGAATCACCTCAATCGGGAGTTTTGCAAAGCAGAAGCACAAGAAATTACATCACCATGTATAGAAAAATGTACTAATTCATGTGGAATATGTGCTAAGGACATCAAAATTGTCGAAAATAACATACACGATGATACTTTACATCAAGATAAAATGCCTGTTTGCGCCCCGGATGCCCCAACCTGGCGGATACTCTTTGCCTTTAAAAAGCAGGGAACCGCGGTTTTTCACCCCCATTTGGCCTTGATTGAGGTTTTTTCCATGGCCATGACCCGTGCGGGCATCCCGGTACGGTATTCTCAGGGCTTTAATCCCCTGCCGAAGCTGGAAATCGCCTCCCCCGTAGCCATCGGCATCACTGCGGAGGAGGAGATCGCTGCCATTGATACCAGTATCTTTTTCAGTGCCGAACATTTCAAAAAGGCCCTCGCTCCCCAGCTTCCTGGGGGGATTACCCTGGGAGAAACGATGCATGTAGCCATTCCAAGGGGGGGTAAGAAACATTCCTTGGCCTCTTTACTCTGGGGTTTCTCCTATAAATGGCCGCAAAACGAAGAAATCGACCTGGTAAAGGCCCACGATGAGAAAAAATACCGGCTTGAAGGGGGTGCTCTCGGGGATTTTTGGGGTCTCACGCGGCTTTCTCTCTGGGCAAAAGGGCTAAAAGACCCTAATACCCCTGAATCCTACTTTAAAGTGTACCGCGAACTCTACCCTGAAGCGAATTGTGAGGCTTTTCAATAGGTTTCTGAGGGGCTTTTGCCCCTCCCCCTCCCTCTTTTTCAAAAAAGCCATTTATTTTTGAAGTAGACAGAATCCACATTATGATGAGTAACTATAGGGATGCGACTTTTGCTTGTTCGCGCAGCCATTTCGGTGGCGCGGGGGCTCTGGGCCTCCATGGTTTTCTCTTTTCTTTATAAAACTGGCAGTAGGCCGCTTATGGCGCAGCTTCACCCCTCCAAACCACCCCTGGGGAAAAGCGGTTTATCTGGCCGAGTAGGTGATACTGGTCATGTCCCTTCCGTTCTGGTATATTAATGTGTCCCATTAATCAAAAAAATCAAAAAATAAGCCAAAGAAAGGAGTGAAGTATGAAGAGTA
>JAISPY010000266.1 GCA_031274565.1 Treponema sp. | reverse complement strand
GCGTAACCACTGGAAGGCATTTGACATGGCGTTCTTTTATATCAATTATGGCTTCGTTTAACGATCTCATCATACTTTCTGGATCACCACCAAATTTTCTTTTTGTATGCACTTTGTTTATCCGTAGTTTCATTATTGACTGTGTACTAGTAGTGCTATGCGTTTATCCTGGACATCACCTACCTGCGCACCAGCGGAGGCTGGGTGTATCTGACTGGGGTGATTGATTTGTTTGACCGGAAGGTCATCGGCCGGGCGGTAAGCGCCGATAGGGAGGCCATACCGGCGCCGCCCTGGAAATGGCGGTCAAAAACCGTAAGCCTCAAGCAGGCATGGTGTTTCATGCGAACCGGAGCGTTCAGCCTTGCACAAAACCGTTTCGTGCAAGGCTTGGTGACTGCGGTCCTGCTGCGCGCCGGAGCATGAGTCGGAAGGGGAAATCCTGGACGGCAAGCACTCGGCGCTGGGCTATGGTGCGCCGCAGATGTTGGAGGTGAAGTCCACTATAAGCTCATGCACCTTTTCCCGTTGGCTCGTATCTGTTTAGCCGTTCGGCGGGCCAAGGCGTCCCCGGTAGAGTACCTTGGGATATACGCATATCCCCAGCTTCTTCTCCAAGACCGCAAACCGCTGCAGTTCTTCCCCATCCCCCAGGGTAATCACAATACCCCGTTTTCCCGCCCGTCCGGTGCGGCCTGCCCGGTGGATGTATCCCTCTCCGTCTGCCGGTACATCCAGGTTCACCACCGGGCTCACGTCGCTGATGTCAAGACCCCGGGCCGCCAAATCACTCGCCACCAGGACCCGGGCCCGTCCAGCCCTAAAATCTTCCAAGGCATGCTTACGGGTCTTTTTGTCCATCTCCCCGTAGAGACCCACCGTAGCTATCTGGCGGTACTGGAGCTGGGAAACGATGTTCCCCACCTGGCCGCCTCGACTACTGAAAACCAGTACCTTCTTCGCCCGGATTGCGGCAAGCAGCGAACCGAGGACCCCTATCTTATGGCGCGTTTCGCTGAATAAGGCCCAGTGCTCTATCCGTTCTCGAAGAATCTCCTGTTCTTCGGTTTCCAGAACCGCCGTCTGCTCCCCCAGCAGGGGCAAGAGCCGTTCCCGGCTTCGAGCGGACAGGGTGGCGGAACAGGCCGCGATTTGCGGGCTTGAGCGTATGCGGCTTACCAAGTCCCGGGTTTCAGGTACCAGTTCGTCCGCGATAAGCCTATCCCCTTCATCCAGCACCAGGGCCGCTAGGTTGCTCAACTTGAGTTTCCCCATCCGGGCGAGTTGTACCAGCCGGGCGGGGTTTCCCACGATTACTGCGGGTTTATCTTTTTGCAGGGTCTCGATCTGCCGACTCATATTGGCAGACCCGATGATGAGGCTGATCTTCACCGGGAGCTTTCCCCGCATAAGAAAATCCGCTTCCTCTTTAATCTGGGAACAGAGTTCCAGGGTGGGGGCGAGGATCAGGACTGCGGGTCCTGATCCTCCGGCGCCGAGGCTTCTGGAGCAAAGCCGCTCAAATAGGGGCAGCAGGTAGGCAAAGGTTTTACCCGTGCCAGTGGCAGAACGGAAGATCAGGTGTTCTCCCGCTAAAAGCCGGGGGATCGCCAGTTTCTGTATCTCCGTGGGACGGTGAATCCCCCGCTCGGCAAGCCGTTCGATGAAAAACGGGGAAATCCCCAGGTCTCCATAGGAAAAATAAGAAGCAGAGGGAAAAATTGTAGGTTGCGCCATGATCATCCTTTATGATTTGATAAGGTCCTTGTCCTGCCAGCGGCCCCGGAGCCAGCGCCAGGTGTAGCAGGTTCCGCGGACCAAGAAATCCCCGCCCATCCCGATCCATACGCCGAGGGATCCCAACCCAACGGTAAAGGCCAGTACATAGGAAAGGGTGATACGGACCGTAAACATGGATACGATCGCGACTATCATGCAGTACCGGGCGTCTCCCGCGGCCCGCAGGGCATTGGGCAGGGCGAAACTGAGCGGCCAGGCCAGGGAGGAAGCGATACCATGAATGGTTAAGAAACGCCAGGTCAGATCATGGGCTTCGGGACTGAGGCTGAAGCAGCGTATCAGGGGTTCCATGAAGAGAAAAATCAGCAGGTTGGTGCAAACGAGTACGCTATAGGCAGCAACCATGAGCTTTTTGGTGTAGGTCTTTGCGCCGCCATAGTCCCGGGCGCCGACACACTGACCCACAATGGTCAGGATGGCCATGCCGAAGCCCTGCCCGGGCATATAGATACAAGAACCGATGGAACTGGTAACGGCGTTTGCCGCGATTGCCGCGGTACCAAAGGTACTCACCAGCCGGGCCACCAGGAGTTTACCGATCTGGAACAGGGAGTTTTCAAACCCGCTCGGTATGCCCACGTTCAAAATACGGCGCATCATGGCAGGATCCAGGTGTATTTTTGAAAGCCCTACCAGGGAAACCGGCCCGGTCCGGCGGGACAGGAGCAGGCAGCTCAGCACCGCCGCGGCTGCAGCCCGGCTTACCAGGGTGGCAATCGCTGCCCCAGCCACGCCCAGGTGGAAGCCAAAGATGAGCAGTCCGTTCCCGAAGATGTTCAAGCCATTTACCAGGAGGGCAACCAGCATGGTTATCCGGCTATTGCCCATGCTGCGGAACAGGGAAGCTGCGGCATTATACACCGCGAGAAAGGGATAGCTCAGGGCGCTGAGCCAGAAATAGGTCTCCGCAGCGGAGAGCACTTCCGGGGCAAGCTCCCCATAAATAAGCCGCAGCAGCACCCGGTAGGTGCAGAGGGCAAATCCCATGATGATGAGGGATACGAAGACGCTTACATACATGAGCTGCTTGGAGGCGCGGCTTGCGTTTTTTGGATCTTTGCGGCCGATGTATTGACTCACCACCACGGAACCGCCCGTGGCAAGCGCGCCAAAGGCGATGACCAACAGCACATTGATGGCATCCACCAGGGAAACCCCGGAAACCGCGGTCTCCCCCACGGTGCTGACCATCACCGTATCCGCTATGCCGATGGTAACATTGAGGATCTGCTCCACGATAAGGGGCCACAAGAGACGAAAGAGCGCGGCGTTATCCCAGCGCTCGGTAGGGATCAGGGGGTTCAATGAGCGGCAGCCTATTTTTCTTAACCTAAGGGGCGATGCGTTTGCGGTCCCGGGGAAAGAGGCTGGCCTCTTTCACGTTACTCAGCCCCAGGATCTTTTGGGTGAGCCGCTCGCAGCCCACCGCAAAGCCCCCATGAGGCGGACAGCCGTACTTAAAGGACCGATACCCGACGATGTCTGCTTCGGTAAGGCCGAATTTGGGAAGTGCCTCCAACAAGGCGGTATAATCGTGCTGCCTCCTCCCGCCGGTGGTGATCTCCAGCCCCCGAAACAGGGCGTCAAAGCTCATGGTCCGTACCGCGTCCAGGGGGTAGGTGTAGAACGGCCGGTAGCGCCGGGGAAATTCGGTGATAAAGACCAGATCCGTTCCCTGTTCCCGCAGGGCCCAATCGCAGAGCAGGCGCTCCGCCTCGGGGTTGAGGTCGAAGATACGGCCGTTCGGGCTTTCGCGCCCCGCGATTTTGAGGGCCTCTTCATAGGGGATGAGGGGGGCCTTGCAGATCGCCTCGGTATCCGGGGTCTTGGCAGCCCACAGCGCTAACTCCGGGGCGTTTTTCCGCTGCACCTCCGTGAAGATATGGGTCAAGAGTCCCTTTTCCAGCTCGATGAGGTCCTTTTCGGATTCGATGAAACCCATCTCCACATCCAGAGACACGTATTCGTTTAAGTGCCGTGGGGTATCGTGTTTCTCCGCCCGGTATGCCGGAGCGACCTCGAAGACCCGCTCCAGGCCGCTCGCCACCATGATCTGCTTATATATCTGAGGAGACTGGGCGAGGTAGACTTTTTTGTCGAAATAGGCCACCTCAAAGAGTTCAGCCCCTCCCTCGGTGCCGCCTCCCACGAGCTTACTGGTTTTGATCTCCGTAAAATCCTGGCTCCGCAGGTATGCGGAAAAGGCTTCAATGATGGTGGACTGAACCTTGAAGATGGCCCGGATTTTGGGGTTCCGCAGGGAGAATGCCCGGTGGTCCAAGATAGCCTCTATGCCGATCTTCCCGGTATCCCCATTCACCTGAAAGGGGAGTTCCGGGGCGGCCCGGGCAATACATTCCAGGGAATGTACCCTAAGCTCCGCGCCTCCAGGGGCCTTTTCATTCAAGGCCGGAACACCCACGGCCTTGACCACCGATTCCAGGGTGAGGCCGGCGGCATCCCCTTCCGTGGCTTCAGACACTACCAACTGCAGCATACCGGAACGGTCCCGGAGGATCACAAAGGTGATACCCCCCAGTTCCCGGATCCGGTGCACCCAACCGAGAACCGCAAGGGTTTCACCGGGCGTATCCCGGCATGTTTGAGCTATATCTTTTGCGAGAACACGCATCGTTTTATCTCCATGGGTCTATCCTACTCATAAAAGCAGTGCATGTAAATAAAGGGGCAGGGCAGGATCAGGGCCAGCGCATATAAACAAAAGAGTCCGCGAATGACGCGAATTAACGCGAATGAGGGAATGACCACCGTGCTTAATGCGCAACAATGAGCGGGTATTTTTTTAAAGATAAAAAATCCACCGATTACGCGGATGTAACGGATTTTAGCGCCTGATTCCACTTCTTAATCCGTGTAATTCGCGTAATTCGTGGACAAAAATTGTTATGTGCCCTCGCCCTGCATCAATATAGACAGCATCTTGAGACGTAGCGTATGCTTCACCTATGGCGGTAAAATCAAGCATACGCGCGTTACTCAAGGAATTAAACACCGGTATTTACGAGAAGGAAGAGGTCATTGCCCTCGCGGTGCTTGCTGCCGTGGCCGGGGAAAGCATCTTCCTCTTGGGACCTCCGGGGGTTGCCAAGAGCCTCATTGCCCGGCGGATTAAATACGCCTTTACGGACGGCAGCGCCTTTGAGTACCTGATGAGCCATTTCAGCACGCCCGACGAGATCTTCGGCCCCGTATCCATCGCTCAACTCAAGGATGCGGACCGGTATGAGCGAATATGCCGGGGCTACCTTCCCGAAGCCACGGTGGTTTTCCTGGACGAAATCTGGAAGGCAGGCCCCTCCATTCAGAATGCCCTGCTCACGGTTTTAAACGAGAAGCGTTACCGCAACGGCGAACAGGAGATCCAGGTCCCCATGAAGGTCCTCATTGCCGCGTCCAACGAACTGCCCGCTCCGGGGCAGGGCCTGGAAGCCCTCTGGGATCGCTTCTTGGTGCGGGTCCCCGTAGCAGGTATCACGGACCCGGAAACGTTCAAGGCCATGATCGCCCTGCCCCGCATGTCAGATGAGGACCCGGTGCAGGGGGAACACAAGATTACCGGGGAAGCCTATGCAGAGTGGAGCAGCGCCATTGACGCGGTTGCCATTCCTGAGCATGTGTTTGAGGTGCTCCTGTATATCAAATCTTTCTGTACCCTGCCGGTGAACCCCCACCCGCTCCATGACGCCTCCGCTCCGGAAGCAGCATTGCGTATCATATCGGATCGGCGCTGGAGGAAGATCGTGCGGTTGTTGCGGACTTCGGCGTTCTTGAATGACCG
>JAISPY010000238.1 GCA_031274565.1 Treponema sp. | reverse complement strand
TGATTGGAGGGGAATCGTTTGCGATAATACAATCAGTAATTCAGACATTACATAAGCATAAATTGAATATTTTGAATGAACTTGCAAATGCCTTCAGAGTTGATTATTCTCTGCCTATTTAGTCATATACGACTGAATAGTTACCAATAAACAATAAAATCAAAGTCAGTATCCGTATGGCATATGGTTTTAGAAATATTGAAAACATGCTTGCGCTGATAATGCTCAGATGTTCAGGTATTGATCTTACATTGCCGGGAAGGCTGAATATGGCTCACACATCCTGATGAAGCCTCGAAAAAAATAGATGATTTTCGCTTTTGAACATAAGCACCATTGCGCTAAAAATATGAGCTTTGCCTTCTTGGGGTACTTTTTTCATTGCTTAATCCTTAGGTTATGGGCTTCGTCTGTGGGGTTGCGTTTATCCTGGTACCGCATAGTCCATCGGGATTTCCTGACTTTAGGCGGGTATTACCGCAATTCGAAATGGTTCTTGCGAAAAGCGATGATCCCCTCAGTCCGCATACGGCCGAGTTCCGCGGATAGGGCGCTGCGGTCAACCGCCAGGTAGTCCGCCAATTCCTGGCGATTAAAGGGAATGTCGAAGGTCCTGTTCTTTGCTTGACGGGCCTGGGCGGAAAGGTAGGAAAGCAGCTTTTCCCGGGTGGTACGCCGGGTAACATGCTCAATCTTCTGCATAAGCATGGTATTTTTCCGGGCCAGGTCATGGATCAGGTTCCGGATCAGGGCGGCGTGAAAACCGCACACCGAGGCACAGGGTTGCACGAGTCGCTTACTGCTGAAGAGGAACAGTTCAGACATTTCCACCGCCATGATGCTGATGGGGAGTTTTTTGACTTTCCCCAGGGAAAAGGCTTCGCCGAAAAGCTCCCCCGGCCCAATCCGGGCCACGATAAGCCGGTTTCCCCCATAATCGTTCCGGATAATATGGAGACCCCCGGAGAGCACAATCCCCACAAAATTGGGTTCCTGATCCTCCATAAAGACAGTGGCGTTCTTTTCAACCTTTCTCGACCGGGGGGAAAGGCAGTGCACGAGTTTTTCCAATTCCTCTGTCCGAAGACCGTCAAACAGGGAACACCGGCTTAAAAGAGCGATACTTTTCCGCAAAATCCCCTTCTTAGTGGTAAAAACAACCGATTCTTACTCCCAGGATGCCCTATATTTTCAAGAGCATCAAGAACTGGACAAGCCGGGGAATCACAGCCCCGGCTGTACCGTACCAGAGAGGAAAACTATGAAAAAGATCTTTTGTTTCCAATGTGAACAGACCGCCGGCGGAAAGGGCTGCTCAGGCCGGGCCGGGGTATGCGGAAAGCGGGAAAGTACCGCTCTAGGACAGGACCGGCTCACCGGGGCGCTCATCACCCTGGGACGGGTAGCCCGGCGGAAGGGCTATTCGGCGGATACGAACCGGCTGGTCCTGGAGGGGCTTTTTAGTACCCTGACCAATGTTAATTTTGATGATTCGGTTATCGAAAGGATGATCACCCAGGTCCGGCAGGAGCGGGTAAGGATGCTCGCCGAAGCATCAGTATGCGAAGACTTTGATCTTTCCCAGATCTGGCAGGCCCCGGAGGACATTCGCTCGCTCAAATCCCTCATCCTTTTTGGTATCCGGGGAATAGCGGCTTATGGGTATCACGCCTGGGTACTGGGCTATAGGGATGACGAGGTCAGCGCCTTCCTGTACCAAGCCCTGGATGCCCTGGGGAACGAGGATTACGGCATGGCCGAATTACTGCCCCTGGTCATGGAAACCGGCAAGATCAATCTCCGGTGCATGGAACTTCTGGACAGGGCCAACACGGAAAGTTTCGGAAATCCCGAACCACGGACCGTATCCCTTACGGTGGAAAAGGGACCCTTCATCGTGATAAGCGGCCACGACCTCCGGGACCTGAAACTCCTCCTGGAACAGAGCGCCGGTCAGGGGGTCAACATCTATACCCACGGCGAAATGCTTCCCGCCCACGCCTACCCGGAATTGAAAAAATACCCGCACCTCAAGGGTAATTTCGGTACCGCCTGGCAAAACCAGCAGCAAGAATTCGAGGGCCTCCCCGCCCCGGTGCTTTTTACCTCCAATTGCCTCATGCCGGTACAGAAAAGTTACGAGGATCGGGTGTTTACCACCGCCGTTGCGGCCTATCCAGGGATGATCCATATTGACGATACCAAGGACTTTTCCCCGCTCATCGCGAAAGCCCGGGAACTGGGGGGCTATGAAACAGAGCGGGCCCTGCGGGGCAGTAACGGCGGCGCTGAAGTGCACACCGGTTTTGCTCACGGCACGGTACTTTCCGTGGCGGATATCCTGATAGCAGCGGTCAAGAGCGGCGGTATAAAACACTTCTTCCTGGTGGGCGGCTGCGACGGGGCGAAACCGGGCCGGAATTACTACACTGATTTTGTCAAGCAGACCCCCCAGGACACGCTTATCCTAACCTTGGGTTGCGGCAAGTACCGGTTTAATGACCTGGACCTTGGGGAGATAGGGGGCCTCCCCCGTATCCTGGACATGGGTCAGTGCAACGACGCATATTCGGCCATCAAAATTGCCGGAGCCTTGGCGGAAGCTTTCGGTTGTTCCATCCATGATCTGCCTCTTTCTCTGATTCTCTCCTGGTATGAACAGAAGGCGGTGAGCATACTGCTCACCCTGCTGCACCTGGGAATAAAAAATATGTTCCTGGGGCCGAGTTTACCCGCCTTTGTATCCCCCGCGATCCTGAACTACCTGGTTGAACAGGTTAACCTGGCTATCATCAGCACTCCAGAGAAGGATCTGGCGAAGATACTAAATCCCTGAGGGCTGATTACCGTTTCAGTTGATTGGAACCAGATGCAGGACGTTTGGTGTCATCGTATTTTTGCGGTAGCAAAACCGCGAAAATACGATGATAATCAGAAATGCGGTTCTTCATACCGGGAGAACCTCCACTCCGCATGGTTATGGACATCCATATCCCGATACCCCATTGAAACAAAACCGTCGGGCCGTTGTATGTCGCTGGGTTTCGGGAGTTGCTCTCCTTATTTTTACCCTACTGAAGATACGGTCCGTGCAGCAGCGGCAGCCCGGTACATCGCC
>JAISPY010000176.1 GCA_031274565.1 Treponema sp. | reverse complement strand
CAATGGTGCAGCCATGAGTGGGTAGTTATGCATATCATTATCGGGGCGGAATTTGACCGCTATTGGCAAGGGCTTGCCCAGAAGAAGGACGACCAGGCATTGATCGCAGTGGTACAAGGGATCATTACTGCGGTACGCCGTGAAGGAGACCCTGCGGTACGGCGCTTTGCCCGGCAATTTGACCGCGGTTCCCCGGAAATCCTGGAAGTTTCCCCGGAAATCGTACAGGCCGCCGGGGAACGGCTCAGACAGACCGAACCGGAACTCACCGCAGCCTTGGAAACCGCGGCAGATCATATCCGCCGTTTTGCCCAGCAGCAAAAGGCCCAGATGCGTGATTTTGAATATGCCCTGTCTCCCGGGCTGTTTACGGGCCAACGGGTCATCCCGGTCCAACGAGCCGCAGTCTATGTCCCCGCTGGCCGGTTTCCCCTGATATCTTCGGTGCTTATGGGGGTCATCCCCGCGGTGGTTGCCGGGGTTGAAGAAATCATCCTCAGCTCTCCTCCCCTGGCAGCGGGGCTTCCAGATACCCGTATCCTGGCGGCGGCGCATATTGCCGGGGCAGTACGGGTTTTTGCGATGGGAGGCGCCCAAGCCATTGCCGCGCTGGCCCTGGGCACGCAAACCGTACCCAGAGCCGATATCATCGTCGGTCCGGGCAACCAGTACGTGGCTGCCGCGAAGCGGCTCCTTTTCGGGGAAGTGGGTATTGATTTGGTAGCCGGGCCTACGGATGTGCTCATCATTGCGGAGGATCCTGGTGCGGAGGCTGCGGATCTCATCGCGGCGGATATGCTGGCCCAGGCCGAACATGATCCAGACGCTCGGGCCCGGACTTTGGTCCCCAGCCGTACCCTGGCTGACCAGGTGCTTCAGCGGTTGGAAACGCGGCTCCCTGGTTTACCCACTGCTTCCACTGCCAAGGCTTCCCTGGATGCGGGGGGACTCATCATCATCTACCAGTCCCCAGCAGAGGCTATCCGTATTGCCAACGCCATTGCTCCGGAACACCTGGAACTGCATGTGGCAGATCCGGAAGGCTGGATTCCTGGGCTGAGAAACTACGGTTCCCTGTTCATCGGGAAACATGCGGTAGAAGCCCTGGGGGATTATATCGCGGGGATCAATCACACCCTGCCCACCTCTGGGAGCGCCCGGTTTACCGGAGGGCTTTCGGTGCGTCATTTCCTCAAGACCCTGACAAGCCTCCGATGTGATCCTGGTCCAGGCTACAACCAGGCCTGCCGCGCGGCAGAACAGATCGCCCTGGCAGAGGGGCTTATGGCCCACGGGGAAAGTGTCCGCTGTCGGATACAGCCCGAATCCGAGCTTCGGCGTGGAATCCATCTATCCCCCATTCCTCCAAATCAGCCGGACAAAGGCGGAGGGACACAGGTCTAAAAGACTCCTGGTCGTCGTGGATACCCTATCCGTTATCGTGAGCCGGGATACAACACTGTTCACCTCAAAGCTATCCCAGTCATCGGTCGTTATCCTCTCTTAGTGTCTTTCCAGATGTTTCCTCAGTTTCAAAGCTGTTTTTAGGTCTTGTTGCGGCTTTATCGTAAGTTGCTACTTTGAGTACCATTAAGACCCCGTGGTGATACGGAAGATGCGATAAGCCGGTATTCCTGAATAATGAGGAAGGAGTAGAGGTATATACAAAACTATACGCTTATGCGTTACCTTGCTTTTTTCGTTTCGCCTTAGGTGGAAGTAGGAAACAAAGGTACTTGATAAAAATGCCCTAGCAGGGGATTATTATAACCTATAGGGTTTTTCTATACCGAGCGGGTTGGGAAAGGATGTATGCAATGTTTTTTCGATTTTTTATGAGCGAGTCTTATCGGAAAGCCTTGATCTGGTGTTTAGTGGCCCTGACGGTACTAGGGGCCTGTTCCCGGACCGAGCCTCGAATCCCCTACGGCTTCATGCAGTTGGTCTATTATCAGGGGCCGGTTCGTCCGGAGGAACGGTTTTCCTTTTTTGTGATCCCTGAGGATGATGATGGGATTGAAAATCTGGAGGAGTTATACCTATACCATGACCTGGAAGGACTGCGCTGGCGCTTATCCGCTGAAGATTGGATTACCTTTGAGGAAGCGGACAAAACCTGGATCGGAAGCCGTGCCATTGCTATGGTAGGGGTAGACCCCCTTCCGCGCGGGCAATACCGGGCGGTCCTGGTGAATAAGGGCGGGGAGCGGACCGAGCGGACCTTTAGTTTTGATGCCCCGGTAGATCCCCGGTATCCCTTCCCCCGGATTGAGCTCCAGGAGGAGAACTACACTATTGAGTCCAGGTACCCGGAGCATTTTTTGCTCTGTTATGACGGCGATGGGAGCTTTATCAGTACCGTACCGGTTAAAACCCTGCAAGACACCCTCGCATCCCTAGGGCTTCCTTCAAATGCCAGAGCAATTGCCCTATGGGCACGGGATACCGAATATCAGACTGCGGCCTTAACCGATGTAATCTCCTTACGATAAAAGCGCCCAGACTCCGAGGCCGCTTTTGCCGTGGTTACTGCATATCTCAGGATAGACCCAGCGCATTACTGGTATAGCTAAGCCGAATCTCACGGAGGTAGAGGTCCATAAGAACGGTTCTCATCCCAAAGCCCTTCGCGGGTCTCTCCGCGTATACTGGGAATATCCAGGATTATATCCGGGAGGACGAAATTAGGATTATCTATATCCGGCAATTTTAACCGGTTCGCCTCATAAAGTCGTCTCCATTGAAAGGGATCGTTGTATACCCAAGGGTAACCGGCGATGTTCCAAAGACAATCCCGCACACTCAGCCAGGTACGTACTCGATATTGCGCTGGCAAGGGGAAGATCTCATGCACCGATGCAAGGGAATCTAGTACCCGGTTTGCGGCGGCAATGGTCTTTTCCCAATCTTGTTCGGATCGGGCTTGTACTGCCTCGGCATAAGCCGTGGTAGCCGCCCTATATGCATCGGGGAAGTTGGTGTCCCCATGAATGGAGGCCGCCCAGTCGAGCCGTTCTTTGGCTGCGACAATCGCTCCATTGGCTTCCTCCCGTTTCCATACCTCGATCCGGGCAATCGCCCTAGTTACCCGTTCTGCGGCAGCTTGGGCAGCGTCCAAATCATCGGCGCCCCGCGCCTCCACAGCGGTTTTATAGGCATTCTCCGCTTCCATAAAAGTATCATGGAATTGGGCGCCCGCTCCAATAGAGGCCGCCCAGTCAAGTCGTTCCTTGGCTGCGGCGATTGCCCTATCCGTCTCCTGAGCTTTACGCATCCGGGCAATACGCGCCTCATTAAGGGCATCAATCTCCGCCAACAGCGTCAGTACCTTGTTTGCTGCAACAAGCGCCCCATCCCAATCTTCTGCATCCTTCGCTTCCAGCGCGTCATGATACGCGGTATCTGCCTTGGTATAGGGTTCCGGGAAGAAGGTCTTCGCGCCGATAGCCGTCGCCCAGTCGAGCCGTTCCTTGGCTACGGCGATTGCTCTATCCGTCTCCTGAATTTTCTGGGCCGTATAGAGCTTTTCAATCTCCGCTACCGCTGCCAGGGTCTGGTCTACCCCGGCCGCCGCATCGGTCCAGTTCTTCGCGTTCTTGGCCTTCACCGCGTCACTGTAGGCGGTACTCGCCTTGGTATAGGGTTCGGGGAAACGATTCTTCGCATCGATAGCCGTTGCCCAGTCGAGCCGTTCTTTCGCCTTGGCCAGGGATACCTCTGCATCTTTTGCTTGCTGGGCTTCATATAGCTTTTCGATCTCCGCTACCGCTGCCAGGGTCTTAGTAGCTCCAGCTATCGTATCGGTCCAGTTCTTCGCATTCTTGGCTTTCACCGCATCGTTGTAGGCGGTACTCGCCCTGGTATAGGGGTCGGGGAGATCGGAAGAGCGTCGTGTAGGGAAAGAGTGTTCCTTA
>JAISPY010000224.1 GCA_031274565.1 Treponema sp. | reverse complement strand
AAGATAATGATAGAGACATAAGAACTGGGAGATAAATATTTTCAAAATAATAAAAATAAAATGGAGTGCGCCCGTACTTCGCCTAACCGGTCTGTATATGCTTCTCCGCCAGTAGGCGGCTCGGGCTCCGAAAAACCGCAGTCGGGCTAACGCCCTTTGTGTTTTTTTTCCCGCCACATTTTGGCCCGCCGCAATGCTTCGTATTGCTTTATAGGCGGGCCAAAACGTCATACCGCCGGAATGGTAAGTCCTATTTTTTTCTAATTTTCTCTAAAAATAAGCCCTAGGCGAGGGCCGCTGGGTTTGAGCAGCCTGCCAGGGTTGCGGCGTTTACCGCGTCAAGACAGCAGTCCAGGAGCAAAAGACCAGGAGATGCACCGATCCGTTCTATCCCGTACATCCGATCTTCCAAGGCAGTGATTTCCGCATACACCCTGAGCTTGTCTCCTGCGCCGGTTATCCCAAGCCGCGTAAGCTCCAGTTTCATACCGGTACCTGCGGAGACCGCTTGAGGGACCACCTTGGTCCAGGTCTCCCCGTCTCCGCTCAAGGGGAAGCGCTCTGGGGATCCTGGGGAGGATGCGGGTCCCCGGTAACGGGTCAGGGCAGCGTTGATTCGGTACCAAGCGCCCTTTTCCGCATCACTTCCCGCGGTTTCCGACCATGCGGTCCTGATGAACAGTCCCGGATATGTGGGAGGCAGGGCCTGTATATCCGCAAGCATACGGATAAACTCGGTAAGCCCGGTAGTGCTCCCGCAGGCGGTTTTAACCAGGTCCCGGAGCCGGGAAAGGGTTTCCGCCGCCACCTCCATGCCGCAGTACCGCCGGGCAAAGAGGGCGATTCCTGCCCGCCCGGAATGCCGGGAGAGGACGATCCGTTCAGGCACGGGCGCTGGGTACATTGGCAGCGGGGGCGTATAGGTGGCGGTGTTTTTTGACAGTCCCTGCTGATGCAGTCCCGCACTGTGGGCACGGCTGTTCCAGCCACTCACGGGTTTCAGGGGGGAACCGGCGGTTCCCGCTGCCGCTGCTGTGAGCGCCAGCAGGGAAGCGAGCTTTTCCGGAAGTATCCCGGTCCGGGCATGGTATAGCTCCGGGTGGGCGAGCAGGTTAGCAAGCACTTCTTCCAGAGCGGCGTTTCCTGCCCGTTCCCCGATACCGGCAACCGCAACCTCTACCTGGCCGCATCCGGCTTCGATAGCCGCCAGGGTGTTGGCACAGGCAAGGCCGAAATCATTATGGCAATGGATGCTTAACACCGCCCTGCCTGCGGCAAAGGCGGGAATCGCACGGTAAAGCAAGCCCACCAGTTCCGCGATCCCTGAGGGAGTACCAATACCCAGGGTATCGGCGATGTTGATAATCCCCGCGCCCGCATCCAGGGCGCTGGCACAGTAATCCGTGAGAAAAGCGGCGTCTGCCCGGCTTGCATCCTCTGCACCCAGCTCCACCACTGGAACCAGGCCTGCGGCAAAAGACACCGCCTCTCTTGCCAGGACGAGGAGTTCCTTTTCTGTTTTACCGAATTTGACGCTGATATGGGTTTTACTTACGGGCAGGGAAATATGGATCACCCCGGGAATACCGCCCTGGAAGACCCTTGCGGTTGCTTCGATATCTTTGAGTCGTCCCCGGCACATAACTGCGGTCAGGGGCTGGGTCAATTCCGCTGAATTTGCCCGAGACGCCTCCGCAAGCTCCAGGGCAATCCGGCGGCAGCTTTCAAATTCAGCGGAAGACGCGAGGGGAAATCCAGTTTCAATGATATCTACCCCTGCTGCGGCTAAAGCCCGGGCCAAGGTAATTTTCTGTTCCGGGGAAAAGGCAAAGCCTGGGGCCTGATCCCCGTCCCGGAGGGTCGTATCAAGAACCCTGAGCCGCCGCACCGGTGAGTTCCTGTTCCGTAAGAAGGGCGATCCGGTCTATGGCGTCCATAAATCGCAGGAGGTCCTCCTGCGTCGGTTTCTGCACTGGTATAACCTCCAGGGAACAGATGGACTGGAGCGCATCGAAATAGTGCAGGGATGCTTCCAGGTCCGCAGGCAGGGCCATGAAGGTTTTGACTTCCGCCAGCAAATCGCCCATGGTATGATTCAGCGGCAGCCGTCCCCGACGGAGACACAGCGCCATGAAATACTTTTCAATCCCCAGGGCGGCAATGTTCTGCACCAATGCAGGGGTACTAAGCCGTTTCAACCGGCCCCGGATGGCCCGATGGAAACCCTGCCCCTCTTCGTAGAACCGCTGCCATTCCTTTTTTTCTTCTTTTTCCATTTTTCCCTTTTCTCCCCCTTTTTCCATTTTTTCCATATCTTATACCTTTTCCATGATCCGCAGCCACGAAGGATACACCCCGAAGGTGAGCAGCCCGTGGGAGACCGTAAAGACTTCACCGCTGAGCAGATCCTGCCATCGGGAACCGTTACCAGCATGCAGGACCGTATCGGGAATGGTGAAAACCGCTTCATTGGTCGAAGCGTTTACCCCAACGAGAATCGGCTGCTCCTTGTGCCC
Organism: Treponema sp.; assembly: GCA_031274565.1. Taxonomy (GTDB): domain Bacteria; phylum Spirochaetota; class Spirochaetia; order Treponematales; family Breznakiellaceae; genus JAIRLU01. Next base: position 4,865 of record JAISPY010000224.1, on the reverse strand, counting down.
TTCCCGGATAAAGGCAAATTGTTCTTTGGCAACGTGGATCTGCCGGTACGTACCGGTCTGTAACACCTCTTTGCTTTTCCGTATCTGTATAAAACAGCGGATCTCCGCATACAGGGCTTCTCCATCTACGGCGGGGCTATAGGGACCGGACACTTTTTTGTGGAAACGGGCCGCTTCCAGCGCTTTCCAGGAAGGACGCAGGGCCTGATCACTGGTCTTCGTGCGGCTGCCCGTAACCCCATATTCGCTACCGTAATACAGGGAAGGAACCCCCGGCAGGGTAAAGAGCAGCCCATAGAGCGGAAAGAGGTGGGGCTTATGGGTCAGGATACTGGCCGCTCGGTCTACGTCGTGATTGTCCGCAAAGGTATACAGTCCTATATCCCGATAGATTCCCCCAGGACCGGATTGTTGATTGAGGGTCCAGGCCAATTCAAAGAAGTTTTTATCGTTAAAACTCGACCACAGTCCTTTGTACAGCACATAATTGGTAACCGAATCAAGCCGTCCCTCCTGCGCCCAGGCGCGGTAATCCTGATGCACCACTTCACCCATAAGCCAGAAATGGGGTTTAATGGTTTTACAAAGCAGGGAAAGCTCTTCCATGAAATCCGGGAGGAGCTTATCCGCCGCGTCCAGCCGCAGTCCATCCAGGTCAAAGGTCTGTATCCAGTGCTGTACCGCGCCGAAGAGGTGTTCCCTCACCGCGGGGTTTGCGCCGTTTAAGGTGACCAAATCGTAGCAGCCGTTCCAGCCTTCATAGGAAAAGGGATCTCCGTAGGGACTGGGCCTATTAAAATCCAGGTTGACATACCAGTCGATATAGTCCGAATGGCTCCCCTTCTTTTGGAGGTCCTTAAAGGCAAAGAAGCAGCGCCCGGTATGGTTCAGTACCGCGTCTAAAATCACCAGGATGCCGTTTTTATGCAGCTTCGCCACCAAGTCGGCCAGGTCATCATTGGTTCCCAATCGGCGGTCAACCCAGTAATAATCCAGCGTATCATACCCGTGGCCGTTCGATTCAAAGAGGGGGCCGATGTACAGGGCGTTAATCCCCAGGTCCTTCAAATGGGGTATCAGATCCACTAGGCGCCGCAAGCCCGTTCCCGGGGCCGAACAGAAATCATTGTGTTCCGGGGCTCCACAAAAGCCCAGGGGATAAATGTGATAAAAAACCGCATGACTGAACTGTACCATTTTTTTTCTCTTTTCCCTTTTTTCTTTTTTCTATACATTGTCTATCTTAATCTATCTTTTCTATAAATTTTTCTATAAATAGAAAAAATAGATACATGAGTTGGTTCCAAAATCTGACATTTTGGAATTGCCTCACATAAAAAAATAAAAAGGGAAGGAAAACTGTTGGCCGGAGGGTATTCCATTAAAACTAAGGGCATCAAGCCGTAAGGGTTGAAGGGTTAGAGGGATAACAGTATGGGTTCGGGGCTGATGCACTGGCGGAAAATCGTAAGATCCGCCAGCGGGTTTTGACCGAACCGGAGGGCTTTGCAGACTCTCTCCGCGCGCTTTACGATCGCGTGATAATTGATACTCCTTAGTTGGCCTACGGGCTAACCATTCGTCCAACGGTCGAAGGGCTTCCATTTTCCTTCCCTCACGCTTTTAGAAAGAGGTCTTTGAGGGTCTGCAGATCAAAATCAACCGGGATTTTACCGTTTGAGTCCGCCAGTTTTTCCTCGATCGCATCCTTGGTCTGTTTAAGCCGATCAAGCTGGTCCACCAGGGCCTTTTGATCCAAGATCGGTTCCAGGGCTATCTTATCCCTGCCGCCTGCGGCATTGTATTCATAGCGTACCTTTTCAGCCCTCCGGCACTGGTCGGTGATATCCTCATACAAGGCAATGGCGGCTTTCGTAGTTTCCAGGGTAATCAGATCCTCCCGGTTTATGCTATTGGCCTTATCAATGGCGATGTTCAGGTCCCGCAGGACAACCATGAGGTGATCCACGGTTGTAATGGTTTCGGAGAAGGTCTTTCCATCAAAGGGCGCGGTATGTTCTGCGGTTCCCACATCCTTAACCGTATCAGCCCGACTCATCTGAGTAGTGAGTTTCTTGATCTTTTCTTTCAGCTTGTTCCGCCAGCGAAACGCCGAAGCAATGGTTATGGTCTGCATATATCCCCGCTCACGGGGGCATCAAACCATCGGTTCAATGCCCCCGCTGTACTGCTTGCGCCCCGTTCTTACCGCCTACTAGGGGTTAAGCCGTTTCTCGATGGCGTCCAGTTCCGCGTAAAGCTCTTTGGGCAGCTTGTCCCCGAACTTGGGATAGTGGTTCTGCCGCACATCCGCAATCTCCGCCTTCCAGCCTGGCATATCCACTTTCAGGATTTCCTGCAGGTCCGCCTCGCTTACCCCCGCGGGACGAGTGATGGCGTCCGGGGTGGGAAGGAAGCCGATGGGGGTCTCCACCGCCTTGCCTCCGCCGGAACAGCGCTCGAAGATCCAGGCTAAGACCCGGGAATTCTCCCCGTAACCAGGCCATATAAACTTGCCTTCATCGTTCTTGCGGAACCAGTTGACAAAGAAAATCTTGGGCAGCTTGCTTTCGTCATGGTTCTGTCCCAGCTTAATCCAGTGCTTGAAATAGTCCCCCATGTGATAGCCGCAGAAGGGCAGCATGGCGAAGGGGTCCCGCCGGATGGTGCCGGCTTTGAGGTCCAGGGCGGCGGCGGTTACTTCAGAACCCACGATGGAACCCATGAACACCCCATGGATCCAGCTCTTGGCCTGATTCACCAGGGGGATGGTCTTGGGCCGGCGTCCGCCGAAGAGGAAGGCGCTGATAGGCACCCCCGCGGGGTCCTCCCATTCCTTGGCAATGGCCGGACACTGCTTCGCCGGACCGGTAAAACGGGAATTGGGATGAGCCGCAGGCTTCTGATCCTTGTTGTTCTTGTCTTGAACCCACTCGTTGCCGTTCCAGTCGATGAGTTTTCCCGGAGCATCGTACCCGATCCCTTCCCACCAGACGTTTTTATCTTCGGTGAGGGCCACGTTGGTGTAGATCGTGTTCTTTTTGATGGTTTCCATGGCGTTGCGGTTGGATTCATTGTTGGTTCCCGGGGCAACGCCGAAGAACCCCGCTTCAGGGTTGATGGCGTAGAGCCTGCCGTCCTTGCCGAATTTCATCCAGGCGATGTCGTCCCCGACGGTTTCCACCTTCCAGCCCGGAAGGGTGGGGATGAGCATAGCCAGGTTGGTTTTACCGCAGGCGGAGGGGAACGCGCCGGTAATGTACTTCACTACTCCCTGGGGGTTGGTGATCTTCAGGATGAGCATGTGCTCCGCGAGCCAGCCTTCATCCCGAGCCAGGACGCTGGCGATCCGCAGGGCGAGACACTTTTTCCCTAAGAGGGCGTTGCCGCCGTACCCGGAACCGTAGGACCAGATCTCCCGGGTTTCAGGGAAGTGGGAGATGTACTTTTTATCCAGCGGTGCGCAGGGCCACTTCCCGTTGTCTTTTTCTCCGGGTCCCAGGGGCTTACCCACTGAATGGAAACAGGGTACATAGGGGCCGTCAGCGCCGAGCACCTCCAGCACCTTGGTCCCGACCCGGGTCATAATGTGCATATTGGCTACGACATAGGGGGAATCGGTGATCTCCACGCCGATCTTGGCGATTTCAGAACCGACCGGCCCCATGGAAAAGGGGATCACATACATGGTACGGCCCTTCATGCTGCCCCGGTAGAGGGAGGTCATGATCTTCTTCAGTTCCGCGGGGTCTATCCAGTTGTTGGTGGGGCCTGCGTCTTCCTTGTTCTTTGAGGCGATATAGGTCCGGTTTTCGACCCGGGCCACATCGGACGGGTCTGAGCGGAACAGCACCGAACCGGGCAGTTTCTGGGGATTAAGGGGCGTTGCCAGCCCGGTGTCGATGGTGATCTGGATCATCCGGTCATATTCGGCCTGCGTGCCGTCGCACACCTCAACCGAATCCGGGGACATGAGCGCGACCGCTTCCTCAACCCATTGCTTTAAACCGGGGTGTTTAAGGTCTTGTACATTCATGGAAACTCCTTGCGTAAAACGTTTATTTCTATGCTCTCTTTTTCTATGCTAACTTATGAAAAGAAAGCAGCGAGAAATCTACTAATACCCATAGGGTATGCTTACTTACTATAATACTTAAAGGAAGCATCTCGTGCAAGCCGCCAGGACAACAGCACCGGATAAACGCATAGCAATTCGTATTTCCTTACAAAATAAGGATTTATACAAAACGGTAAAAACAATCCTGATGAGCTCATTCCTTATATGGCAAAGAATATTGCAAAAATTTAAAAATTCTATGCGTTTATCTTAGCAACCGCATTTACTTTTCTCATTTATTATATAATAAGGAAATGCTTAACCACAGACCCGTGGTATAGAAATGCCTAATTCCTTATTATACAAAGAAATACAACTTTAAATGCGGTTGCCCTGGCCGCCGGCTTTTTTTCTTTTTTCTAAAGCGTGGAATTTTCTTCTTGTACGATGGTGGAACATCCAGCCGGGCAGTGCCTATTCTCCCGGATAGGCCCATAGAAAAAAAGGATATTTCTTGCCAAGGGGAGACTGCATAGTGAACCATGAAGGAGCGGGTTTCTCACCGTGGAAGCAGCAACAATTCCGCCGAGAATATCCGGCCCTTCCGAAATAGTGACGGCCCTTCCAATCGGTACGGAAACATTGGTTTTCGGGTTGTGAGCCCTAGTTTGTAGCAGACTCCGGTGCGGGGGCTGCGCCTTTTTTACGCGTGTTCCAGCTCTGATTGAGCGGTTTCCCTGGTTTTTTCTTCGACAATCCGCAGCAGTTCTTCCGCAGACTTACCGTTCCGCAGCAGTTCCAGAGCCTG
>JAISPY010000203.1 GCA_031274565.1 Treponema sp. | reverse complement strand
GGGGGGCGCCGGCGCCCCCTCCCCACCCACCCCCCCGCCCCCCCCCCCCCTCCCCCCCCCCCCCCCGCCCCGCCCCCCCCCCCCCCGAGCCATCCCTTATTCTCTCCGGTAATCTAACTACCCTCTATACTATTGGATTTGCGGAAAATGATCAAAAATTACCAAGCGGTTCCGGTGTCGGCTTAGCGGAAGACAAGCAGAACGGTTTCTACACCGCCTTAAACTTTTCAGTTCTATATAAACCTGTCAGTTTTACCGAACTCAATTTTACGCTGCTGGTCAGGACCAGGCCCGGTTCGCCCTATATACCCTTGCAGATGGAAGCGGCGGGAGCTGATTCTTTTGGCTTTACCCTGGATTCCGTCTATGGCAGAATTGATATCTTTAAAGGCCTGCAGTTCGATCTGCCCCTGGACGTATATATCAAGGCAGGAAAATTTAATACCGGGCCGTCGAATTTCCAGACCGTTTCCCAATACGGCACTGAATCGGTGCTTTCAAAACTGCGGACCAAGAATACCTACGCGGCCCAGGTTGAAATTTCCGCTCCTCTCCCTATAGCGGATTCTCTATCCTTTACCGCCACTACCAATCATCAATTCGGGGAAGAGATAAACGAACTGTACGATACCGACGGCAGTGTGGCTTCAAAGGGTGATCCGGTATTGGATGCCTATGCCTTCCCCTTGCACCTTGCGCTTAAGCTCAACAAGCTGGACATCATCCCCCTGGGGCCGCTTTCCGCCGAATTGGTCTATGCCATGAATGCGGAGCATATCTATTCGGGGCAAAATTTTGGCGCCGACCTTGGAGCGGACCTCAAAATTCTGGATTTCCTTACCATACCTGTGGGAGCAGGGTTCGCGCTCCACGAAAAAAATATTGATACCCTGGCTTCTATGGCTTTGGAAAAGAGCTCCACCGGCCTTACCCCATACGAAGGGGATACGACGGGCTTTAGGGGCGCCCTGCGGATAGGCGCGGGGACGGGCGCCAAAGTAGATCTGCCGGGCCTGGGTCTTAAAGGCGGCCTCAACGTTGGCTTTGCCTGGTCCCAGATAGCCCATATTTACCGGGAAACCCTGAATGTGCCTTCCTTGTCGCTGGACTGCCGCGTTGTGTTTTTGGAACGCTATTTCCTTGGCGGTGGTTTTATGGCCGGTATTCTGGGGGAGCAGGAATGGAAAACCAAGGATGGTATTGATTCCAGCAAAGATAATTTTACCCATGTCTTTACAATCGAGGAAAATCTGGGCTGGGAGATCTTTGGGGGCCTTCAGTTCAACAAGAGCAAATTCGTCCTGGGATATAACAACAACAAGGGACTTGCCATGAATTATGCCATCGAAGCCCTCAAGGACGGTCAGTACAAGTACCGCCAAAGCGGGTCAAAAGCCGCTGACGGTCTCCTGGAACGGGGCGGCATGTTTATAAAATTTGTTACGGCCTGGTAATCCGGTCCTGGCAATATAACTAACGGAGTAACTAACAGCCTAATTAACGGAGGCGGGAAGATGAAAAAATTTTTGGTATGGTCTCTGGCGGCCTTTCTCGTAGCCGCCTGTACCCTGGATATAGGGGATTTAGAACTCAGCAAGAGCAATAGATCCATCAATTTTGACGCTTATGTCAAGGTGGGGCAGGAGGAATTTCTTGGCAGCCTTAATCCCCTGGTGTTCGGTACCAGTACCGGTGGGGGAAACAGGATAGCCGTAGGTCCCTATACCGGGTCGTTTACACCCAATGGGGGCAATTCTTTTGATTTCGACGTTCCGGAAGGGTACATAAACCTTCAGGCCACATCCAACGGAGGGAAGATAGCCGGTTCGGAAGACGGTATCACCTTTCTGTTCCGGGAAGTGGATACGAGCAAGAACTTCAAGATCAGCGCCGAATTTACAGTGAAAGGTTTCGGCGCCGGAGCAAGAGGTGATGGTGGCGCTGGTGATCCGACCGTAACCTCGAACGGACAGGAAGGATGGGGCCTCATGGTCCGGGATTTTGTCCCCCAGTATCCGGGAACGAATATGGCGGCTATCAGAGCCAAATATCCGAGCCTGGGTCAGGAGATTAACGGCAAGACAGATTTCCGCGCCGGGTCCACCGGCGGAGACAGCAACATGATCATGGTCGGCGGGGTCAAACGGGGAGTCAGGGTCTATTGGCGGCAGGGTACCAAAGCCGGTGTGGAAAATGAGTACGATGAAACAGGGAACCCCCTGACCACCCTCTACATGGATAGCTCCCGTACAAAATTCGACTATACCCCGAAGGAACTGCCGGATTATAGCATGTATGACGCCCTTGGAGCGCGGCCCGATTTTCCGTCCTGGGGTAGTGTTTACCGGCTCACCCTGGAAAAGACCAACAACGATTTTAAAGCCATCATAGAGCCTCCCCCCGACAAGGGAGGCGCCGTAACTTATTCGGTTCCCCTTTACGATATTCTTGACGGCGTAAACAAGAACAAATATTACGTGGGCTTCTTTGCCGCCAGGGACGCATGCGTAAACGTCACCAACATCGAGTACTTTGAAGCCAATACGGAGGACTGTGCACCCTATGTGGAACCTAAACCCATACTCTACACCCCCTCTCTGGAGCTTCTTTCTCCCGAAATCTGGGGCGGAACGGATTACCTCTACGTAAAGTCAAATGTAGCGGGAGGGCTTGCCGTTACCATGAACGGAAGGGAAATCCCCGGGCAGAGCATCACCGGAGAATGGATGTCGGAACCAACCAACGGTTCCGCGGTCCCCTTCAACCTTTTTACGGTTCCAACCTACCCCCATATTGAGGGAGAAAATGTATTCACCATTATGTTCTATCCCAATGTGACTCAGTCCGTCCTGGGAGAGGGCTACGGCATTGATTCTATCGCTCCCATACGGAAAACCTTTACGGTTACGAAACAAGCCATCCAGGGCGGGACCGGGGACATCTATGTTTCCCCAAGCGGGAGGCAAAGGAATTCCGGCGCTCCGGGAAGCCCCCTCGATCTGGAGACGGCGTTAAAATATGTGTTCCCCGGTCAGAAGATCGTCATGCAGGACGGGATCTATAGTCCCGTGTCGGTGAACATACCTCGTTACAACAACGGAAAATACGGCTCAGTAAAAACCCTGGAAGCGGAACACCGGAACAAAGCGATCATCGACTTTGGGAAGAACCGTGACTCCAAAGGCTTCATCCTTGCGGGGAATTACTGGAAGATCGACGGCATCCATGTCCGCAATACCCCCGACAAGGTGAAGGGTCTTACGGTAATGGGAAAGAACAATGTGGTTTCTTATGTAAAAACCTACAGCAACGGCGATACGGGCCTGCAGATAAGCGGTCAGAATGCGGAGGCAAAGCGCCTATGGCCCTCGGGTAACACAATCGAATACTGCGAATCCTATGACAACAAGGACGCAGCCACCGCGGATGCCGATGGTTTTGCCGCAAAACTAACGGTCGGGGATGACAACGTGTTTAGCTGGTGCGTTGCCCACCATAACTGCGACGACGGGTGGGATCTGTTCAGCAAGAAAGAAACCGGCGCCATCGGAGCGGTAAAGCTCGATCATTGTATTTCCTATATGAACGGGGCCACAATGGCAGGATTTATCTCCGGGGACGGCAACGGCTTTAAAATGGGAGGCGAAGGGATTCCGGTGCTCCACGAGATTAGGGAGAGCCTTTCTTTTATGGAAAAGAGCGCCAATATCACGAGTAATTCTAACCCCGCCCTGATGGTCTATAACTGCACCGCATATAAGACCGGCGGCGGCACCATAAATATATACAGCGGCGACAAGTCCGATCCTACCGGTAAGGTGATTGATTCTGTGAGTTCCGGCGCCGCCGGCAGCTATGTAGGTTCCAATGTTGATTGGGAGGCCCTTTTGGGTTCCGATCCCGAAGGCTATTTCGATGTGGACGCCCTTAACGACGCAAACTCCCAAGAGGGTTTTAAGGCGGGCTTTATCAGGCGGGACGTTTTCGGCAAATTCATTCTGAAAGACGGCAATAACAACCCGGTACTCAAGCCCACCAGCAACGGCGCCCAGGAACTCTACCAAAACTAGGAGGCAGGTATGAAAAAGACAAGACCCTTTCTCGTCCTGATTGCGGCAGCTTTGATTGCCGCAAACTGCGTGGATGGCCCCCTTGAGCCGGGCGCGCTGGACGACCTTGAGATAGGACTGACAAAGCTCACCCTGAGCCACAATGAACTGGCTACCATATCGGAAAACGAATTAGACCTGACGCTGACCAAAAACCCGGGCTTTGCCAATAAGAACGGGGTAGTATGGGAAAGCAGCGATCCGGATGCCGCGGCGGTTGACCAGAACGGCCATATAACAGCAGGCTCCACCACCACTGAGGTATTATCCGCGGTGATAAAGGTCTATGCGGTAGATGATCCCAGCATTTACGCGCTTTGTCCGGTTTCGGTCTATCCCGACTACGGTTCCTCCCGAAGTTGGGATTTTGCTAGCAGTGTTACCACAAGCGGAGATACCGATTATAGCCAGGGCATGACTATTCTAGGGGGAACCGGCAGCGGCACTTACAACTCTTCTCCCGCCGGACCGGGACTATATGAGATAGACCCCGATGACCCCTATCAATACGGCCTCACGCCGACCAGCGGTTCAAGGGGTAGTATAACCTTCAATAACGACACAAGCGGAGCCGAAGGTTTTAGTACAAAGTCTTTACGTACCGGTGGAATGGGTAGAATTTTGAAAATCGCCGCCATCCAGGGACCTTTTACGGTTACGGTAAATTATCAAAGTAATGGCGCGGATGCCCGTTGGGCGGATATACGCTTCGGCGACAAAGAGGGGATCCGTTATCAGGGCGATCCCGCTGCGGGTACTAATGCGGCTGGCTGCAGAACCGTAAGCTGGCCCTACGCCGGGGACGATATTGTTCCCTTTGTCTATATTGAGGCATCCGCCGCCATCCGAATTTACGATGTCATAATTACCCCAGGGGCAACCTACCCCTATACTCCGGTTCCCGATAGCTTTACCATTACCGGCGCGGATTCCTTTATCAAAGGGGAGACAGAGACTTACACCACCAGTATTACCCAGAATCTCACTAACCCAAGCTATGAATGGGAGATAACAAGTGGCGGTGAATATGCGGAAATTACACGCCGCGTTGACGGCGGCAAGTCGGTAGAACTTAAGGCGCTGGATCCCGGCTCCGTTACCCTCCAGGTAACAATTACCACCAGCAACCCCTATGACTTGACGGTAACGCCTAAAACCGTAACGCAACCAAAAACGATCACAATCGGAGGCTACACGCCCATAACAGGGGTAAGCATTGACAGCGACACGGCAACGACAGTGGGAGGAACCGTCCAGCTTTCGGCAGGCCTTACCCCTCAAGACGCTACCAACCCGGTCTATGAATGGATCATCACCGAAGGTGGCGATTACGGAGAAATAGCCTCAGGTGGCACAGCGCAAACGGTTACCCTCAACGGCACGGCCGTTGGTTCCTTCAAAGCCAAGGTCAAGGTGACTACCCAAGACCCGGCAAATCCCTCAAGCACCCACACGGCGGAGTCTAACGAATGTACCGTTACGGTAAATGCGCCGGCGAGTACGGTAACATGGCTCTTTAACGCCACCACAGCGGCTGCAGCCAGGTTATCAACAAATAGTTCCGGTCATTATGAAATAACTATCGAAACAATTTGGGGTGATGGACTGACATTGTTGCCACGCACTAGCGGCACGGCTCATGCAATTCGGCCTACTCAAGCATCCGGAGGAATTACAGGCTGCTTGCAAATGGGAGGTACTGAAAATTTCGCGAAAATTACCGGTGTTACAGGTTCCTGCACCCTCGAATTGAAATACAGCGGAACCGGTGGTGGTCAGATCGACAAAAGACCCACTGTTTCCATCGGTGGCAGCACAGATACGAGTGCGGATTTCACCGATGGTACTACCCTTATAACCTGGTCAAAGCAATTTGACGCAAACGGACAGGATATTATCCTGAGCGCTAACAACTCTATACGAATCTACAGTATTAAGATCACAAAATAAACCGAATACCGCCCCCCTTGCACAAGGGGGCGGTTTTTTGTACAACAGGGTATCCCGAATCGACGAATCCCTGGTGGTTCCCGGCGGGAAGAGCCGGAGTTTTATCACCCGGTTCTGGATACCCCCCCCTGCGCTACGAGGTACGCTGGTAAGCCGCGTCCCGAAAATAAGAATAACGGTAGAGGCTTTCCCAAAACTTCAGTTTTGGGAAAGCAACCTTAAATTCGTATGGCGGCTTTATTCCTGACTGCGGTGATAAGCGTATAGACCGAGGAAGATAAAACCGGACTGCACCTGACGGAGCAGGGGGTGGACCGTCCTAAAACTCAGAGCGATTTATATCCTAGTAAACCTATAGGTGATTATGGTAACCATCCCTTATTCTCTCCGGTAATCTAACCACCTCTATACTATTGGATTTGCGGAAAATGATCAAAAAATACCAAGCGGTTCCGGTCCCGGCTTAGCGGAAGACAAGCAGAACGGTTTCTACACCGCCTTAAACTTTTCAGTTCTATACAAACCTGTCGGTTTTACCGAA
>JAISPY010000169.1 GCA_031274565.1 Treponema sp. | reverse complement strand
GGCGACCGGGTTACCGCGGATCAGATCGTTCCCTGCGGCGAATGCCGTTTCTGCAAGAGCGGCCAGTATTGGATGTGTCAGCCCCACGGGATGCACGGTTTTCATAAGGAATTTAACGGCGGTATGGCAGAATACGTACGCTATACCAAAAACGCGCTGGTCCACAAAGTTCCCAAGAATATGTCCCTGGAACAGGCCCTGCTTATCGAACCGTATGCCTGTTCAAAACACGCGGTGGACCGGGCGAACATTCAGTGTACCGATGTAGTCGTCATCTCCGGCGCCGGTACGCTGGGCTTGGGCATGGTAACCTATGGGGCCCTCAAGAACGCCAAGGCCCTCATTTCCCTCGACATGGTGGACGCCCGTCTTGAAAAGGCAAGGGCCTTTGGCGCGACCCACATCTTTAATCCTTCCAAGGTTGACGTGGAAAAAGAGATTCTCGCCATGACCGACGGGTATGGTTGTGACATCTATATTGAGGCCACCGGTCATCCCTCCAGCGTCATTCAGGGTCTCAAGATGATCCGTAAACTCGGTACCTTTGTGGAATTCAGCGTGTTTTCAGGCCCCACCAGCGTGGATTGGTCAATCATCGGCGATCGGAAAGAGCTTGACGTTCTGGGATCCCACCTGAGCCCCTATTGCTTCCCCTATGTTATCGACGGTATTGCCAACGGGAGCCTTAAAACAGAGGGCGTGATCAAAACTACCTTTAAGCTGGAAGAATGGGAAAAGGCCTACGATTATTCTTCCGGCAAGTACGGCGACTTCAAGGTGGCGTTTATACCATGATAACGTACAAAGGGGTTTCCCCGGATTTTTCACTTTTGGGAAAGGTCGCGATTATTACCGGCGGCACTGCGGGAATAGGATATGCCACCGCGGAGTTATTCGCGAAAAAGGGCGTAAAGCTGGTTCTAGCCGCTACTAATCCCGCCACGGATTGTATCGCGAAAAAACTGGGGACTGAAAACATCGGTGTCCCGGGGAATCTCTGTGAGGGGAATATCCGAAAGACGGTGCTGGATAAAACCTTGGCGGCTTTCGGCAAGGTTGATATACTGCTCAACATTGCCGGAATTAGTCTTTTGGAAAAGGCCGAATCCTATCGGGAAGAGCACTGGGATCGAATGATGGATGTCAACCTCAAGGCGAGTTTTATGATGGCCAAGCTTGTCGGCGCTCATTGGATTGCGTGTAAACAGGGGGATGGTTGTATCGTGAACATGGCTTCCCAGGCGGGTGTTATCGCTCTGGATAAGCATGTCGCCTATTGCGCCAGTAAGGCTGCCATCATTGCCATGACCAAAGTTCTGGCGCTTGAGTGGGGCAAATATGGCATACGGGTCAACTGCGTTTCACCAACCGTCGTCATGACCGAAATGGGCCGCAGGGTTTGGGATAATCCCGCCGGTGACGCCTTCAAAAAGGAAATTCCCGCAGGACGTTTTGCCGAAGTCGATGAGATAGCCGGCGTTACCGCTTTCCTCTGTAGTGACGCCGCGGCCATGATTACCGGTCACAATCTGATCGTTGACGGCGGTTATACCATTAGATGAGAAACCTATCTGTACAGCAATAATCTGTACAGATACTCATGCATCACGGATATGATGCAAGGGATATTAAACAATCCTGAATGACATGGTAAATGAGATGCTCAAGGGCTTCCTTACGGTTCACAGTGATAGTATTTACCACCACGGACAATCCCCGTATCATCAAACGGGTGGAACCGCGGGTGCTCTCTGAGATGATATATCCGCTTTGAATAGTCCCTAACCGTATATCGTTTAAGGACCTGCTCAGGTACTCCATACTTTTAATGCTCAACGTATGTTCAGGATTTGTCTCGGTTCCGCAGAACCGTTGATCTGAAGGACAGCCGCTGTTTTGAGCCTGAGTGAACCATAACCGAACGGCTTAAAAAGGAGGATGGAATGTACCTTAAAAATGCTCTGGGTTTCGTTTGGCAAATCCCGCAGCATGTTTTGGCATTTCTGGTATATGGCTATTTGAAATGCTTGGGCAACCATATTACTAAGGAGTATTACCGAGGAAAAACCCTCTACCGATTCGATAAAAGCTGGTTTGGGGTTGCTCTTGGACAGTATATCTTTCTGCATAACCGCTGTGGCCTAGAAGCCATAGCCCATGAGTTCGGTCATTGCAGACAGTCCATGCTTTTTGGCCCGTTGTACCTAATCGTTATCGGTATCCCTTCCGCGGTTGGTAACAACCTCTGGGATAGGGTATTCCACCAGGCATGGCCCTCTAAGCGGCGGCAGCAGTGGTACTATAGCCGTTACCCGGAACGCTGGGCGGACGTACTTGGCGGTGTGGTGAGGTAACAAGGAGCCATGAAGTATAAAGACCGCATGAAGAGTAGGGTATGCAAGAACATGCAAAGGAATTTCCCGTAACCATTTCAAAATGGGGACGAGAAACGAATCATCGTAAGGGCCCACGCAGCAATACCATGACCTAATGAGCAGGGTATTTTATTCGTGCATAGGTCCTAAGAACCGCAAAAGAGGCGGCGAGCGCGTATTGGTACGGTACCCTCCACCTCTTCCGGCTCAGGCTGGATTTTCACGAACTTCCGGAGGCTTTCTCCAATCCCGCAGGGCTGTTCCGGCTAACGATCCTCTTTTCGTTCCGCTTGGCGATAGCCCAATTAACGATCAACGCAAGGATCAGCACCCCGCCCCAGATAATATCCCGGTAAAAATTGGAAATATGTTCAAACATATTCAGCCCCGAAGATAGGAATTGCAGAATAAGTACCGCTAGGGTAAGTCCCCGGATGGTTCCGAATCCTCCGTTGGGATCCACGCCGCCCAGCACCGCTATTAATACACACTGCAAGGTATAGGCCGCGCCGTAGTCGGCCTTAGCGGAATTAGCCCGGGCCATCATAATCAGTCCCGCGGTGGAGGAAAGCAGCCCGGACAGCATGTAGGTTCGCAGGAGGATCAGTTTGTTTTCAATCCCCGCAAAGACCGCTGCCTTGGGATTAGTTCCGGTAAAGTACAGCCGCAGGCCGAAACTCGTCTTACTAAGCAGCAACCCTGTGGAAACCGCCAGGATCACATACAGCATAAAGGGAACCGGTAAAAAACCAAAAAGTTCGGCGTTACCGATTTGGGAATACAGCAGCGGTAAGCGCGACAAGGGCTTTCCCTCAGTCACCACAATAGCAAAACCCGTAAAGAGCTGCTGGGTTCCCAGGGTGGCGAGGATCGCCGGAATCTTGAGCCACGCGATAAGGAAGCCGTTAAAGGCCCCCGCCGCAAGGCCCACGGCCAGGGCCAGCACTACCGCGATACCAATGGCTCCCAGGGCCTGTTCCGGCGGCGTTCCGCGGGGAGCGGCGGCGATAAGGTATTTGGCCGCAAAGATGGCCGAAAGGTTTGCGGTCCCCACTACCGCAAGATCAATACCGCCGGAAATCATCGCCAGGGAAATGCCAATGGCCATGATCCCGTATTCGGGAAACTGAGTCGCCATGGAAATAAAATTGCCCTTCTGTAAGAACAACTGGGGCTTGAGCACGCTCATCAGGATAAATACACCGATAAACACAAAAAACAGCCGTACTACGTTTTTATCTTCATCCCGTTTAGGCCGCAGCAGGGATATGCCTTTTTTATCCGCCATTCTTCACTCCGTCAATTAATTTGCAACTACCGTTTTAGCGGCAGAACTTTTTCTGCTCCGCCGGTTTCCGCTGCCAGCCTGATAGGCCGAAACGCCGGTACCAATAATGATGATCGCGCCGGTAAAGACCCGCTGCCAGTAAGTGGGCACCCCGATGAGGATCAGGCTGTTGGACATGATGGTCATGAGGGCGACCCCCAAGACAGCCCCGGTCAGGGTACCTACACCGCCGGTAACCCTGGCGCCGCCCAGCACCACCGCGGCGATTACCGTCATTTCCATACCATTTAAGTTGGTAGGCTGGCAGCTCTGAACCATAGAAGCTCGGGCAATGCCGGCGATGCCTGCCACTGCCCCCACAAAACTATAAATAAACAGTTTGATCCCCATGACGTTGAACCCCGCCCGCTGCGCGGAAATCTCATCCCCCCCGATAGCGAAGATACCCCGCCCCAACATGGTATAGCGCAGGATAAAGAAAACAAGGACAAGCAAACCGATAAGCAGGAAAATCGTAACCGGCATTTCCGAACCCAGGTTCATGACCGGGTTATATACCCTGAATACATGGGCAAGACCATGACGGTACATGGCGCGGGGAATAGGAATCTGGTGAGCCCCCAGTACTCCCTGCATGATACCGATAAAGAGACTGGAGGTCCCCAGGGTTACTACCAATGTCGGAAAGTGAAAGTACGCTATAAGTACCCCGTTTAAGAGTCCCATGACCAGGCCAAAGAACGCCCCCATACCATAGGGCAGCAGCATAGTCCCGCTGTAGTCTGAAGGAAGCAGTATGGAGGTGACCGCGTACATTGCCAGCGCTGCAATGGCGGTAAAGGATACATCTATGCCGCCGGACACCATAACCATTAAAGCGCCTACCGCAAAGATACCCGGTGTAATCATAGACCGAGATATATCCACCAGGTTGTTGTTGGTAAAAAACTGGCCGCTCCGGGCCTGAACCACCAGGCCGAACAGCACAATGGCGCTGAATATATAAATCTCAGTCCGCTGCAAAATTTTTTTTCTGGTTGACCGTAAAATCATAGCAAACTCCTAACCGTTTGTTGCGCTTTGCGCGTTTAATCTAGGAAAATCGCCGATAGGCGATGGCGAACCTATGGTTCGATTACCCGCAAACTCCGTAAGGGACCCGTGCAGCATACCATGCAGGGCATGTTATTCGTGCGCGGATCCTAAGCAGCCTACTACTGGTGGATTTTGCGGACCTTTGCTCCGACGGTAGTGTGGGTACAAAAATCCACCAGTGCAATCGGACACGAAGTGTCCGCGGCTGCTAGATGATACCCGTGGCGATTTCGTCAAGTTGGGATTCAGTGGTTTCCGATGCCTGGAGTTCCCGCACCATCCGGCCGTCCCGCATGACCACTATGCGATTACAGCAGGCCAGCAATTCAGGAAGATCATCGGAGATCACTATAATGCTCAAGCCCTTGAAAGCCAGGTTCCGGAGGAGTCCGTAAATATCGTATTTTGCTCCGATATCCACACCTACCGTAGGCCCGTTCAGAATCAGCAGTTTGAGATCATTGGCAAGCCAGCGGGCCAAGACCACCTTTTGCTGGTTTCCCCCGGAAAGGGTTTTCACTTCCCGTTCATAATCCGCAGCCGCAATGGACATCTCCGCGGTCCACGTCTCAATTTCCCTGGAAATCCTATCCCGGTATAAAAAGCCCGCCGCGTTTGACAAACGGCGGAGTCCTGAAACAATCATATTCCGGCCTATGGATTGGGGAAGGAAAAGTCCCTCCGTAAGCCGGTCTGCGGGTACATAGCCGATACCTAAGGCAATAGCGTCTCCTACCTTCCGCATCGTTACCACCTTGCCATTGACGGCAATGCTACCGGAATCGGAGCGGCCTATGCCAAAGAGGGTCTGCACCAACTCTTCCCTGCCGGAACCCAAGAGGCCGGTGATACCCAGAATCTCCCCCCCATACAAGGCAAATGAAATATCCTGGTACGTCCCCTGTTGGGTCAAAGCCGAAACCTGCAATACCGGTTCAGCGGAAACCGATGCGGGGGTGAACGATCCTTCGACAAAATTCCGCCCGGTCATATAGTAGGCAAATTGCTTATCATCTAATTCGCTTGTCCTGCCCGCGGCCACATTCATACCGTTTCTGAGTATCGTAAAACCCTCGGAAATTTCAAAAACCTCGTCCAGTTTATGGGACACAAAGAGTATGGCTATCCCCTGGGATTGCAGTTTTTTTATAATGACAAAAAGGGAGCGGACCTCTTTCTTGGTAAGGGCGGTAGTCGGCTCATCCATGATAATAAGCCGGGCATCGTAAAGCAAGGCCCGGCAGATCGCGATAAGCTGTTTTTCCGCGATAGACAGATTTTCTACCCGCTCATCTAAATCCGCTTTGAAATTGATTTTCCCCATAGCCTCGGTCGCGGTCTGTCGCATCCGTGAATAATGCACCAATGTTCGCTTTGCCGAAAGTTCCCGGTTCAAGGCAAGATTTTCCATTACCGTAAGATTGGGAAACAGCGAAAAATCCTGATATATGACCTGAACCCCCAGGGCTATTGCCTCGGATGGATTCAGCTTAGAGAAGCGACGTCCTTGAATTTCAATGGTTCCTTCGCTGGCTTCGTAAAACCCCGAAATAATTTTGATAAGCGTTGACTTTCCGCAGCCGTTTTCCCCCGCGAGGCAGTGTATCTCACCGCGGCCAACCTCCAGATTAACTCCCCTAAGGGCTTCCACGCCTCCGAATGATTTTTTAATATTTTCGGCCCGCAGTATATATTCAGCCATTTACACCCTCAACACCAATTAGGACAGACGATCCCCGGAACAGCGCATCATCTGCCCTCATAACTGTAAGCTCCAGGAATTCACCAAATCCTAGAATCCAAAGGAATCAACATTATCCTTGTTGATGACAATCCAGCCGGCTCCTATGAGTACCTTCTTTGAATTCCCCAGAAATTTCATGTTTTCGTAGCCCTTCAAGCCCAGGTTAAGACCGTTTTCTATGGGCTCTCCCCGGAGAATCTTCACCGCCAGGGAGCAGAGCGCGTATCCAGCGTCCGCGGGATCCCAGAGGGTCGCGGCGGCCAGGGTGCCATTCTTTAAGAATAGCTTGTTTTCCTCGGGCATACCGGTACCGGAGGTAAAAACCTTACCCTTCAAGCCCAGCTCTTCAATCGCCCTGGCGACGCCTGGGGCGTCCTTGGAAGAAGTACCCATAACACCTTTCAGCTCGGGATATTTTTTGAAAAGTTCCTTGGCCTTTTCATACGACCGCTCTTCGTTATCCTCAGACTCAACCCGGGGTTCCGCGGCCAGAAGTGTCAGGTTGGGATAGGCTTTTTTCTGATGGGCAACGCCGCCGTCGGCCCATTCGTTGTGAGAAGCGTTAGTCACATGCGCCACCATGGTGGTATACACTCCGGTTTCGCCCATGGCCTTTGCCAGGTTATCCATGATGAAGGCGCCGTACTCGGCATTATCAAAGGCTTCAATATTGTACATGGTATTTTCCTGAAAGGACGCCTCATGGGTAACTACCACGATACCCCGGGAAAGGGCCTTGCTCAGCACCGGTTCCAAAGCCGCGGGATCAACCGGGACTACGCAGAGAGCGTCTACGCCTTGGGCGACCAGGTCTTCAATAACCTGAGCCTGCATAGCCGCATCGGTTCTGGCCGGGCCTTTCTGAAAGGCATTTAAGCCCGTATCCTGAGCGAATTTCTTCACCCCCACTTCCATCCGGACAAACCACGCATTGGTGCTGTCCTTGGGAACCAAGGCGATCCTCCAATCCTTTTCAGGTTTGGAAGATTTACCCTTGGGGCCCGACGCGGAAGTTCCCTGCTGTCCCCCAGCGCTAAAGGCTGTGGAAGCGATGACCCCAACCAAGATAAGTGCCGAAAAAAATCGTTTCATTTTTTACTGCTCCTCAAAAATAATATAGTCTTTATTGTACCATAAAAATTCCGCCTGTCAACTAAAAATTTTTGTTATAGGTAATTTTTTTTGAAAGAATTAAATTATTGCTAGTTTTCCTTTAGCATGAACTAAAATAGTTGAGTCCCGTGTACTAAAAAAATCAATATACCTTGTTCTGGTATAGCCTTTTCACGTCTTCCCGGCAAAATCAGGAGTATGTACTGTAATTATTTTAGTAACCACTAAAATAATTACAGTACTGATTGACAAGCCCGGATATGCATCTGTATAATAAACGTATGTTTCCGCGTATTGTAGATATTGCCAAAGTTGCTGAAGTTTCACCCTCCGCCGTGTCATTAGCGTTGAATAACAAAACCGGCGTCAGTATCGAGGTAAAACAGAAGATCCTCCACATTGCCGCGGATATGGGATATAAAGCCACTGGAACGGATTTCCTAAGGCCATTCCATAACACGGCCACTATAAAACTGCTCAAAATCGCCAAACATGGCCGGATCATCAACGAGCACCATAACGCTTTTATCACCGCATACATGGAGGGGATAGAAATGCGGGCGAAAAAACACAACTTTAAGATGGAGGTATCCTTCTTTGACCGGGTTCCGGTAACGGAAATCGTAGAAGCCCAGAAGGGTATAGCCGCTGACGGTCTTATTGTCCTCGGTACTGAGCTTGATGCCCAGGAGTTAGCTCTTTTCAGCGTCCTGTCCCTGCCGATTGTTTTTATCGATACCTGTTTTCCCATGCTGGCCCATGACTGCGTGGATATGGACAATGTGGACGGGGTTTTTAAAGCGATAAACTATCTCTATACCAACGGACACCGGAACATTGGTATGGTAAAAAGCAACCGGGAAACGGGGAATTTTAAACTGCGGGATTGGGGATTCAGGGAAGCGATGGATTTTTTTTCCCTACCCGTGCTGGAACGGAACATCGTCAGTGTGGACCCCGGTTTCGAGCAATCCATCATTGATATGGGAAAATACCTACATAAAACCGGTCCTAAGCCTACAGCCTTTTTCTGCTTAAACGATACCATCGCCTACGGCTGTATGCGGGCGCTCCGAGACCATGCGCTTAATATTCCTGGAGATATCAGTATCATTGGATTTGATGATCTGCCCTCCAGCGGTCTTACGGAACCGCCCTTGACCACCATCCAGGTCGCCACCCGTCAAATCGGCAGAGTAGCCCTGGAGAAACTGGCGGAGCGCATCTCCGGCAGCGCCGGGGATCTTCCGGAGAATATCTTCATTTCCGGAAAACTGGTCCCCCGGGGAAGCGTCAAAAATCTTTCATAATCCGGCCTGTCCAAACAGAAGCCGGTTAAATACATAGGGTACAAGGAGAAAAGCAATGAAAACGGTCAAGGATAAGTACGTCTTAGTCGGCGCTGATTTTGCCGGATTTCCCCTCAAAGAAGCGGTAGTAAAACATTTACAGGCAAAGGGCTGGAATGTAACCGACATAGGGGTGAGATCCGCGGATGAGGCAAATCCCGAAATGTTTCACCGCATCGGCCTCAAGGCCGGCGCGAAAATCGCGGAGGGTGAATTTGAACGGGCCCTTCTTTTTTGCGGTACGGGCATGGGCATTCATATCGCGGCAAGCAAGTGTCCCCATGTCCACTGCGGAGTGGTGGAAAGCGTGCCTGCGGCCTTACGGGCTATCACTGGAAATGGCGTGAATGTACTTGCCATGGGGGCCTTTTACGTGGCTCCTCAGATGGGCATGGACATTGCCGACGCCTTCCTGGAGCACAATCTGGGAGACGGCTATGAAAGCTGGGAAAATTTCTATGCATTTCATAAGCTTGCCATAGATGAATTGGAAGCCTTCGATTACGAGGAATTCAAAAAGAACGGATTCGCGGTAAAGAAAATCGGTGAAGTGAATTTACCGCCGCCGAAATACGGAGTCCTCGCCAAGTAACGCCGCAAGACCGTATAAAAAAGGAAGCTATGGAGGAAAGTTGGGACGTTTCCTATAAATAATGGCCGGATTTTCACGCTGCTATGTCTTGAAAAACGACTCCGCGCAGGCGTTGTCCCCACAGTTCCCCTTCCGGCTCATGCGCTGACGCACCGCCGGGCAGCACTGGTGTAGCTTTTCACGAAACGGTTTTGCCTAATACTGCACGTCGCGGTCCCAATGGAATATCAGGCCATCCTGATGCGGACGGTTTTTTACCGCCCTTTCCAGGGCCACGACGCCTGTATGGGCAGCCTCCATATCGCCGCTTAGCAGCGTCCAGCCGATGACCTTCCGGTCAAACACGTCGAGCACCGTCGTCATCAGATAAACCCAGCCGCCTGAAGTACGCAGGTATGCGCAAGGGTATTTTAAATTCTTCGGCAAAAATATTAGAGAAATTGGACAAAAAGCCTGTTAAACCGCAATGATAATGTCCTCAGGTAAACGCAATAGAAATGACCCCTTTGCTAGAATAGCGGCAGGAGGACAGGATGGCCGGGAGACTAGTAATGGGACAGAAGGAATTGCTGAGAGGAAAAGTCATGGAATTGGTGAAGCGGGGGC
>JAISPY010000170.1 GCA_031274565.1 Treponema sp. | reverse complement strand
GAAGTAAAAAACGTCCTGCTCTTTATGGATCAGATCTTAGAATCCCTGCCGGAAGATAAAATCGGAGAATTTGCTGAATCAAACCATTTTATTACCTATAAAAACCTTTTTACCGAGCTAGGACTCACCTAAGATGGGGCTTTTATATAAAGCCGTTTCCCAATATACCCTTGACCTGGATGATAAAGGAACCATGCTGCGGGATCGGATCCTGAGCATCGCTCAAAAAGGAACTTCCCCTTATACTGCGTTGAGTCTGCTTAAAACCTATGGTTCTTTTCAGGCGGGTATCTGTCTTTTCTTGCATGATGGGGTGTATAGTGGTTACGCTTCCGTGGGCTTGGGGATAGAAAAAACCCTTATACCCCTGGAACGGTTCCCCCCAGGTTTGAGCGGGATGGTTCCCCCGGGGAGCTCAGCAAACCCGGGTCCGCGCAGGCGCTACTATAAGATAGATTCCCCCACCCTCCTTTCCATGAGCTCCCTTGCTTCCTCGGTCATACTCTGGGCCTTTCCACTCGACGATGGCTTGCCTTGTCTGTCTATCCTGCTCTTGGCTGAGGCGGATCCTTCCCCGTTTAATCCTGGCATCATGGCTCGGATCGTATTCGATATCAGAGCGGCGCTGCTTGCTCCAAAAGGAACAGGCTCGATTGTTTCTGCAATTAAAGCTTCTCCCCCTAAATCCGCTCCCCTATCCGCTCCGATTACACCCTTCCCCAAGGAGAGAGCCCCAGGTGATAGGGTTGCAACCAAAACCGCTATAAAAAAAAAGGCGGCCCTAGCCCAGGACGTAAAAGACCTCCTCATTCACTACTATACCGGTAGGCCGGTACAGGGTATCTTATTGGCGGTGTCTGCTGCTTCCCCCAAGGATGCTGCCCAGGCCTTGCCCACGGTGGTATCCTTTGGCTCGGTAATCCGCGTATCTTCCACATACCTTTTGGTACTGTTTCAAAAGCCGCTGGATAGGGAATTACTCGCCCACCGGCTTTCAAACAGTTTGGGCCTCACCACGGTCGTAACCTTTGAGGCGGATACCCTGGAGCGCCTGTTCGGGTTGCTCGGACCCTATAGCGTAGAAACCTATGAACCCTGCCTTACATTCCCGGTATAATCCTATTGGGGAAGCGGAAAAATACCTGCATGCCCTAAGCTTATCCCCGGACATCCGGTTCTTTATCCTCATCGAACCGGGCCTGGGGTATATGATTCCCATCCTGCATCGCCGCTTTCCGGAAGCGCAGATCATCGCCCTGCATGTGCAGGCCCTATCCCCGCAGCAGGAAACCGCGCCGGCAGTTCCCGTGGTAACCTGGAGTCCTGAAAGTGGTATACCCCTGCAGGGCTTTCTCGAACAAGCCATCCCCGATACCTTGGCACGGACCATCCGGATCATCGAGTGGCGGCCTGCCTTGGCCGTCTATGGGAAAGCCTACCTCCGGATCCTCGCGGAAACCGTTGATTTCATCAAGCGGATCGACGCCAATCTGCGGACCATCCATACCTTCGGCCAGCGATGGTTCAAAAATTACTTCAAGAACCTCAGGATCATACACACGGTTCTGGTCCAGGGGGCAGCTTCCCCCACCGTACCGGTGATCATCACCGGCGCAGGGCCAAGCTTGGAAACCGCAGTACCGCTCATTAAAACATTACGGCAAAAAAGCCCCCACCTGATCCTGGCGGTTTCCTCCTCAGTGCCGGCCCTGCGGGCCCGGGGTATCCTTCCCGACCTGATCATCACCACTGACGGCGGCAGTTGGGCCTGCTTGCACCTCTACGAATGTCTCCGGGGCATGGATACCCAGCAGCCCCTGGGCCTTGGGGTGAGCCTTTCCGCCGCCCTCCCCTCTCAATGCGCTTCCCTGCCCCTGCTGCTTATCAGTGACGGAAGCCTCTGGCAGCGGGTGATCTTACAAGGCCTCGGGATTCCCTTTATCAGCCTTACCCAACGGGGAACCGTGAGCGCCTCGGCCCTGGACCTGGCCTGGCGCATCAGCCGGGGAAACCTCTACCTCACCGGTATGGACCTGGCCCACCAGGATATCCAAACCCATGCCCGGCCCTATAGTTTTGAGCGGCTCCTGGAAGCCGGAGCTTCCCGGCTTAATCCGGTGTATAGTCAAACCTTTACCCGTTCGAGGGCCATCCTGGAAGGTGGGAGCCATGCCATCTACGCCGGATGGTTCCGCCGCTACCTGCGGGACTATCCTGAACGGCTTTTCACCTTGGGAACCAACAATCCGGTATTTAAGGACCGTAAACCAGGGACTCCTTCGGATACACCAGGAACAGCCCCGATCTTGCAGGCCCGGGAACTTCCCCGTCAGGATAATCCGGTTAAAGCGGGGGTGGCGCTGCTGCTTCATGCCCTAGCGGATCCCCATACCGGGCCTCGGATCCGCCGGGAATTAGGGTCCCTCCTGGTTCCTGATGAGCCGGATCCTGGCGTCGAGACGCTCCGGGAACCCATCCTTACCCTTACCGAACGGTATTGCAGGAGCGGTCATGGATAAGCAGGGTTTCTTACCCCTGCATCTGCAGGCCTTGTCCAAGACCGATCCTGCGCTCGGCTCTCGGCTTTCCCGGGCAAACCCCTGTGTGGGCCGCTACCAGTTTCTCCATTCCCGGTCCGGAGAGCCTATCCCCGCCTTAGCGGATCCCCAGGGTACGGTCCGTCCTTTGCACTCCCTGGTGGATCCGGTACGGGAGGGAAGCAGGCTCATCAGCACGGTCCAGGAGGAGGGGTTTCTGGTTTTTTTCGGCCTTGGGGGAGGATTCGCCGTTACCGCGGCGCTGGAACGGGAAGATATACAGCAGATCCTGGTCATAGACTACGGCATTGACGACCTTGCGGCATTGTTTGCTTCCAAATCATACCTTCCCCTGCTGCAGGATCCCCGGCTACATATCATGGCAGACCCTTCCCCGGCCCAGGTGGAGGCGTATATCCTCGATCAGTATCAGCCGGTGTTATACCGTGGCATCCGGGTCATACCCCTGCGCCCCCGGATCGACGGGGAACCTACACCATTCAGCGCCGCAACTGCGGCGATTACCTCCGCCCTGACGCGAGTTGCAGGGGATTATTCGGTACAAGCCCATTTGGGGGCCCGGTGGTTCTCCAATATCCTGCGGAACCTCCCCGTGGCGGAAGCACTGGAAGGCCCGCTCCCTGCTATTACCCAGGCGGCCATAAGCGCCGCAGGGCCTTCCCTGGACTTGCAGCTTCCCCTTTTGGCAAAGCGGCGAAACGAGCGCTTCCTCATAGCCACGGATACGAGCCTCCCAGCTTTGCTCCAGGCCGGGCTTGAACCGGATGCGGTGATTTCCATTGATTGCCAGCATATCAGCTACTACCACTTCATGCAGGGACTTCCCCGCCGCATACCCCTCTACCTGGATCTGGCAAGCCCTCCAGTGGTAGCGTCCCGGACCGTAGATCCCCGGTTCTTTTCCAGCGGACATCCCCTGGTCCAGTATGTTTCCCAGTATTGGCGGCCCCTGCCTCCGGTCGATACGTCAGGGGGCAATGTTACCTATGCGGCCCTGTCCCTGGCGGAGCTTCTGGGTGCAGAGGAGGTGGAGTTATACGGCGCGGATTTTTCCTATCCCCTGGGACGCGGCTATGCCCGGGGAACCTACATCCATTCCCTTTTTGATGCCCAGCAAACCCGGTTTTCCCCGCTGGAAGCGTTGTGGTCGGCATTTCTGTTCAGGAATCCTGCACTTAAACGGATCCAGCAGGAGCACTCCTGGTATTATGAGACCCCGATTTTAAGCCGTTACCGGCAAGGCTTGGAAGCAAAAACCGCTTCCCTCAGGCCCCGGGTTATACCGGTGCAGGGCATAGGCGCGCCCCTGACGCTTAGAAAGAAGCGGAAACCAATTCCCCCGCGCCGATTTTTTACCCCGGTCCCTCCTAAGGTGTCGGCCCGGGAATTCATCGCCGCCTACCGGGAACATATCCGCAGGCTTCCTCCCCTGCAAGGAACGGTCCAGGGCTATCTGCAGGGACTTACCCCAGGGGAACGCCGCATCCTTAGCACCCTACTCCCCTTGGCCGCAGCGATACAGCGGCGTCAACCCTCCCTGGGCGCCGCGGAACTCATCGAGACGCTCCGGACCAACGCATTACATGCACTGGAAAAGCGCCCCGGTAACGCTGATACGTAACCGCCCCTGCGTCCGCATAGGCTGATCCGTCCATACCTTCCGCAGCGGTATGGACAAACCGGGCAAGGGGCTTTTCAGATAGGTATCCCTAAGGCAACGCTGATTAACTTGACGCTAATCAGCGTTGCCTTATTGTTTTTCTCGTTTTCCTGCGGAAAACTGCGAAAAACCACATTAAAGGAAGCACTGATTTATTCTCGATTGAATAAATCAGTGCTTCC
>JAISPY010000115.1 GCA_031274565.1 Treponema sp. | reverse complement strand
ATAGGGGACGCGGTAAAGTGCGCGTTTGCGGTATTTTTCTTTCAGCATCCCTCATTGCTGAGTTTTCAGCGTTCGATGAAAGAGAAACGGAAGCGGGACAACATGGAAACGCTGCTCGGAGTGAAGGGGATACCGTGCGACAATGAGATACGGAACCTGCTGGACAGGATAGAGCCTTCAAAGTTCAAGGCGGTATTTAACAAAAACATGGAAACGGCGGACAAAGAGGGTATAATAGACCAATACCGCGTGTTAGATGGCGGGGTGTTAATAGCGTTGGACGGCGTATACTACTTTTCATCGGAGGAAATACGCTGCGAGCGCTGTTTGCACAAGACAAAAGACGGGAAAACAACCTATTACCACAGCGTATTAGCGGCGACAATGGTAAAACCCGGCGATACCAACGTAATTCCGGTAATGAGCGAGATGATAACTAACGAAGACGGCGCGAAAAAGCAGGATTGTGAGCAAAACGCTCTGAAACGGTGGATAGCGAACTATGAGCAAGAATATAAATGGTTAAAACCGACAATACTTGGGGATGATTTATTCTCAAATTATCCTGCTTGCAAAGCAATTCTGGATGCGGGGATGAGTTTTATACTGACATGCAAACCCGCGTCCCACCCTTGGCTGAGCGAAACAGTGGAACATTCGATACCGGAGGAATACACAAAGCGGGAATGGGACGGGAGGAAGCGCCTTGTTTACCGGTATAAATGGGTAAACGGGGTGGAAATTCGCGGCAGCAAAGAAACCTTATTCGCAGTGGGGTCTGATACCCCGCCCCTTGGGGCGGTTAGAATCGGTAGTGTCTAGGAAAAATGGTAGTAGACCCCACAGTTAATAATTTCCTTGCAGAACGAACCTCGTAAACGAGGTAACGCCTACAAGATACCCCGCCCCTTGGGGCGGGGAGGTTCATTGGTAAACCATATGCCGCTTGAGATAGAGAACGAAGAAAAAGGGAAAATAACGTATAAAAACAGCTGGATAACTGACAAGGCTATAAGCGCTGACAAGGCGGGGCGGCTTGTTACCTGCGGGCGCGCCCTGTGGAAGATAGAAAATGAGCATAATAACGTGCTGAAGAACCACGGGTACAACCTGAAACACAATTTTGGGCATGGGGAACAGTACGCTGGCATGGTTTTTTGCCTTTTGAACCTGCCCGCGTTTCAATTTCACGCGGTTTTGGCTATTTGCGACGGGCAATACAAAAAATTGCGCGCCTGTATTGGCCGCCTCGATGAATTTTTCAACATTCTGCGCGCGGCCTTGCGTTTTGGCCTGCACGAATCCTGGGAAGATTTCCTGCTTTTTGCGCTGGCGGAAGATGCCGGGGTGCCTGACGGCTAAAATGAGAATTGCTGAAATGAGACATATTTCTGTTGACAAGCCATCATTGCCCGATATATACTGATCATTACATTTGCAAAAAGGTGTATGCAACGGTATATTTAATTATGGCAGACAATTTATGGACGCAGATATTCACCTGGTAGAACAGACTGATAATGATAGAAAAACCGATTTATATTGGGTTGAAGCTACTTTACCCTTCTGGGATAGCGTAGTAAATATTTACCCGGAGGCATCTTGTTTTACGTGAGTATACAGTCCGGAATCCTGCTATACCGGTTAAGGGGAGAAGGTAATGGAAAACAAGCAGCCATTTGAAAAACGCAAGGAGGCGGCATTACGTGCGGCGAAGAAGCAGGGAATCGTTGATGTTTTTCAAGCATCAAACAATGACGGTGTTAGTCTTGAAACCATAGAATTGGCTATAAGGCTAACAGAAAAACACAGAGATGCTTTGTACCAAAGGATCGAAGAAAGGCGCAAATCCCAAGAATGATTATACCAAGTCAATTTTTTAGTACCCGAACCGCCACACTATGTACCGGAAAAGACTTCGGTGTTCACTGGTTTCTGATGCTAAGGATTACTTTCCCTCACGATCGTACCTTTATCTCTGGCAGCGCATCCACGGCACTGCGGCGTAGCGTGTCGGTAGTCTGTGCATGTTTAGACACTTGCTTTATGTTTTTATGCCCCAGTAGTTTTGCAACCGTATTCACATGATCACCATAATTCTTCTTATCATCATTTATCTTTCTTTTATCAGCTTAGGATTACCTGATTCAATACTCGGTTCAGCATGGCCCGCTATGTATGGCACGCTGTCGGTGCCGTTGCATTATGCAGGATTTATTTCAATGATTATCGCTGGAGGAACGGTTATTTCAAGCATTTTCAGTGAAAGAATAATAAGGCGCTTTGGAACAGGAATAGTTACCGCTAGTAGTGTTTTTATGACCGCGGTTGCTCTTATGGGTTTTTCTTTTTCTCACTATTTTTTATTATTGTGTTTTTGTGCAATCCCACTAGGGTTGGGAGCTGGTTCTGTTGATGCGGCATTGAACAATTATATTGCATTGCATTATAAAGCAAAACACATGAATTGGCTACATTGTTTTTGGGGTATTGGTGCTTCGATAGGACCATTTATTATTTCAACCTTCTTAATTATACATAATTCCTGGAATCTAGGGTATCGCACTATCGGCATCATTCAATCTTTCCTGGTCATTATTTTATGTATAGCATTACCTTTATGGGGAAAAAATGAATTTGAAAAGACGAACGCGCCAGAGAAAAAATATAAATCATTAAAAATAGCTGCATTATTAAAAATAACTGGGGTAAAACACATGCTCATAATATTTTTTTGCTATTGTACCATAGAGTCAATAACAGGATTATGGGGAAGCAGTTATCTGGTAACCATAAGAACTATACCCGCTGAAATAGCTGCTCGGTGGATAGCATTATATTATATTGGAATAACAGCAGGACGATTTGTTTCAGGATTTCTCAGCATGAGATTAAATAATTGGTACATGATCCGATTAGGGCATTGTCTTATTGCTTGTGGAATTACCATAGTATTAGTACCTTTTTTGGGTAATACGATGGTATTGCCGGGATTTTTTATCATTGGTCTTGGCTGTGCTCCTATATTTCCTGCTCTTTTACATGAAACGCCTGAAAATTTTGGTAAAGAATACGCTCAGGCAATAATGGGAATACAAATGGCAAGTGCGTATATAGGGACAACCGTAATGCCGCCACTATTTGGAAAAATTGCTTCATATAGTGGTTTTAGCATCTTCCCAGTCTTTATTGGAATAGTATTGGTGATAAAGATAATACTGGTGGGAATATTGCATAAAAAATTAAAAAACATCGCCTAACCGGTCTATTAACGCTTCACCGCTAAAGCGGATCGAGCTATGTTTTATCTAGGTCATGGCACGCCATTTCCCATACCAAAACTCCGCCGCATTTTATCAGGCTTGGTCTTTTTACGCAAAGCCCTTATTTACCCGTGGTATAACGTCGTGCAATGGAATGTTATGTGCAATTTGAGCAAGAAAATATAAAATTGCATAGATTTTTCGAAAACCACTTGCAAATATACCACCTTGGTGGTATCATAAACTTTATGAAGATAAAAACATCAGTTTCTTTATCAAGTGAAATTCTTAGTCAATTAGATACTATAAATTCGAAAGGAAATAGATCCGATTTTATAGAAAAAGCGTTATGGAGGCATATTGAACTATTGCAAAGGGAAAAACGCAATCAAAATGACTTACATATTATAAATACAACCTCTCGACATCTCAATAAAGAAGCCGAAGATGTTCTCTTGTTTCAGGTAAACTCATGAAACGCGGTGAAGTATATCGTGTATATCATGGTTCAAAAAATGATCCAAAGAATTATAGAGCTTTTGTAATAATCAGCCGACAAATATTAATAGACTCTAAATTTTCTACCGTAACTTGTGCGCCAGTGTATTCCACATACGATGGATTATCTACTCAGGTGAGGATAGGAATTGCGGAAGGTTTAAAACATGAAAGTTCGATTCATGGTGATGCATTAATAAGTATACCAAAAATATTGTTGACAAATTATATAGGAACATTATCTTTACAAAAAATAAGAGAATTAAAATATGCTTTATTAATAGCATTAGAAATAGAGGATTGAATAAAAATGCCCTAACATCGCCTAACAAGTCCCTATGGGGCCGCCCCGTGGTTCCGTGGCGGGGCGGCCGTTCTCATTAAGGACCCGCGCACGCATAACATGCAGGGCATTTTATGCGTGCGCGAGTCCTAAGCAACCATGAGAAACGCGCGGATTTCGGCAGCGAGATAGAAAGAACCGGTTCCCAGAAGGGGGAGACCCTTTTCCCGGCCCTGGGCCAGGGCCTTTTCAAGCGCCTCGGTAGTCTCCGGTATGCAGGATACTGCATCTTCCTTTCCCCATACGGCGGCGGCAGTGCGAAAGGTCTCGTACACCTGTTGGGGGAAACTGACCTTAAACGTACCGGGAGTCGTGATAAGCATCTGGGAAAAATGGGGGAGGAGAATCCGCGCCATAGTAGCCGCGTCCTTAAAGGCGGCGCAGCCGAAGATGAGGATTCCCCCGTTTCCATAGAGGGCGGTGAAGGTCTCCACACAGGCGGCGACGCTCTGGGGGGTATGGGCGCCGTCAACAATTACCGTCGGGTCTTGGAGGATCCGTTCAAACCGCGCAGGGAGGGTAAAATGCTCTAAGCCCTGGCGTATAGCATTTTCCTTGAGGGAGGGGAACGCGAGCTTGGCCGCAGCGACTGCTAGGGCCGCGTTCTGGGCCTGAATTACCCCGGGAATGGGAATGGTTAGATCCAGCGGGGAAGCGAACAGCTCTGGTATTTTGGATTCCAGGGTAAAGGCGGTTCCGGTCTGGGTAACCTGTATATTCCGTAGGGCCGCGATGTCCGGCAGGTAGTAGAGGGGGGACTGAGCAGCCGCTGCGGTATGCTTGAAAACTTCCAGGGCTTCGCCGGTCTGTTCCGCCAGGACGAGGGGCCTCCCGGGTTTTATGATCCCTGCTTTTTCTCCGGCTATGGCGGTGATATGCTCTCCTAAGAATTCCGTATGCTCTAGTTCTATGAGGGTGATCACCGATACGAGGGGATCCACGATATTGGTGGCATCCAGCCGTCCTCCGAGGCCGGTTTCCACTACCATCACATCACAGGCAGCGAGCCGGGCGCACAGGAAAAAGTAGAGGGTTAAAAGCTCGAAGAAACTTGCCTCCCTATCGTCCGCTGCCGGGGAAGCCCCGTAGGGATACTCCGGGAGATTGCGCAACAGGGCCTCAACCGCAACCAGTGATCTGCCCGCCTGGATGTATACGGATTCATCAAGAAAGGCATTGCCCAAGGTGATCCGTTCCCGATATTCGGTAACATGGGGGGAGGTATACCGGGCGGACCGCAGGTCCGCAGCCTCAAGGATGGCGGTGATCATCCCCGTAACCGAGCCTTTGCCTTTGGAGCCGGCTATATGGATGACCGGAGCGTAACGCTCAGGATGCCCTGCAAGACGGGCGAGGACTTCCATGCGGTCCAAGCGTAGGCTGGTTGAAAATTGACCGGTTTCCAGATTGATGAACCGGGAAAGCCAGGTAAACACATCGGCTGAAGAGGCAATGGAGACCTGATCGTCGATACGAGCGTACTGTTGCATAATCTCTCATTCTTGATACTGGTATGGTAAAAGTCAAGTCCCTTATCAGGGCCGGCGCATATAAACAAAAGAGTCCGCGAATGATGCGAATTAACGCGAATGATGGAATGGCCATAGTTCTTAATCCGTGTAATTCGTGTAATCGTGGACAAAAATTGTTATGTGCCCTGGCCCTGGGGTGAAAAGCCCTTGGAGCGGTATACCATTTGCCTTATACTGATTGAGAGGGTATCCATGAAAATAATACACCAAAATCCGGCGCGTTTATGTATGCTTGCAGGGTGTCTTGTTACGGTGATCCTGTTGCCGCTTGCCGCCCAGGATCGGGAGGGAGAGCCCCAGAGCGCGGTCCAGAAGCAGGGAGCCGGGCCTGCATCGGCAGGTATTCCCGCGGTAGGCAGCATTACCATCACCTCTGAACGGTCCGGGATGATCATGATCGACGGGGTTGAGACCGGAGACCAGATAAAAGCTATGGGAACGGTAACCATCCCGAATGTACGGGCCGGAGTTACCGAAGTCGCGGTGAAAGAAGATAACGGACGGATCACCAAGGCTCCCCAGACCGTGTTGGTCCGGGCGGGAGAGACCCGCCACGTGGTGGTGCAGCGGCCCATTCCCGATGATTTTGTACGGATTAACGGGGGGGACTTCACTATGGGAAGTCCTGAGGGGGAACTGCACCGAGAATCGGATGAAACCCCGCATCAGGTACAGGTGAGTTCCTTTTATATGGGGAAGTATGAAGTAACCCAACGGGAGTATGATGCGGTGATGGGGGGTAATCCCAGCCGTTTCAAAGGGCCGCATCTGCCGGTAGAGCAGGTGAGTTGGTTTGATGCGATAGCGTATTGTAACGCCCGGAGCCAAAAAGAAGCGCTGACCCCTGCCTATAGTATAAACGGGGAAAAGGTGAGTTGGAATCGTAATGCCGACGGGTATCGGCTGCCCACGGAAGCGGAATGGGAATACGCCGCCCGTGCGGGGACGAGGACCCCTTTTAATACGGGGAATGACATCACCACGGATCAGGCTAATTACAATGGGAATTATCCCTATAAGCAGCAGGGCTCTGGAATCTACCGGGAGCATACCACTCCGGTAGGGAGTTTTGTACCGAATTCCTGGGGCTTGTATGATATGCATGGCAATGTCAATGAATGGTGCTGGGATTGGTATGGAATCTACAGCGCCGAAACCCAACAGGATCCTCCGGGGGCCGCTTCAGGCTCCTCCCGGGTCAATCGGGGCGGGGGCTGGAGCAGCTATGCCAAGTATCTGCGTTCGGCCATTCGGAACTACAATATGCCTTCCTACCGGTACAGCAACCGGGGTTTCCGGCTCGTCCGTTCCAGCGTACCCTTAGCGGATGATGTAGCAAGTTACTGAAAGACAGTTGACTAACGCAGGTTTACTTAAAGCAGATAAAAAAACCACCGGAGGACCCGGTGGTTGCATAGAGATGCGGTTATTTTTTCTTAGCCGGAGCCTTGGGATCCGCCGCAGGGGTTTTGGCTTTGGGATCCGCTGCAGGGGCTTTGGCTTTCGGGTCCGCAGCGGGAGCCGCTTTGGTGTCAGCGGCAGGAGCGGCGGCGGCGGCAAGCTGGACTCGAGTAACCTTAAACGCCCCATTCGCATTTGCGCCTTTATAGGGGAATTCTTTGGTTTCTCCCGCTTCAACGGCGGCGGTTAAATTGTCCTTTCCCGCCACAGAATACTGAATATTCGCAGACCGGTCATTTTTGTTGGTGATACGAATAGTCGCCTTATCTTTCCATTCAATCGTGCAGTTCTCTTGAGTAACTGCCGCTTGAGCCACTACAAAACCGGTAGCTATAACTAATAGCACCAGGACCCCGAGGATTTTCTTCATCATAAAACTCCTTCTTGCTTTAACATGCTTTAGGCATTCTCAATTAAAGTATAATTATACCTTCACCGATTGTCAAGAACGTTTCAAATCATGACAGCAATTTAATATTTACCACGCTATGGAGGTACAATATCCGAAAAATGTTCCAAAAATCCATATTTAAAATAAGGGCCTATAGAAAAAATAGGGCAGCCCGGAAGCGGAGCCGCCCCCTGCTTCTGGGCCGCGCTCCTGCGGCCCGAAGGTCCGGAGTTCTGCGGGGGCTGATAGCTCCCGCAGATACCCCAGGGGTTCCTCATGGTTAATAGGTTTGAACCGTAAGGGTGATGCTGTTGTTTATCGTGCCGGTACCGGCGGATCCTTTGCCTTTAAAAGCATCTTGCCAGGTGGAAGTGTAGCCCGTTGCGCCGGAAGGCGCCTGAACGGTAACGGTTTTGCTAGTAATGTCGGAGAACATATCTACCCCGAGTGTGGGGGCTGTGGCTCCTAGGGTAATGGTCAGGGCCTGGGTGCGATTGTTGCCGAAGGCTCCATCGCCGATGGAGGTTGCCGCCGGGAGGCTCACCGTACTCAGCGCGCTACAGCTATAGAAGGCGTAATTGCCGATGGAGGTTACCACCGGGAGGCTCACCGAAGTCAGCGCGGTACAGCTCTCGAAGGCGTAAATGCCGATGGAGCTTGCTGCCGGGAGGTCCACCGTACTCAGCGCCTTGCAGTAATCGAAGGCTAAATCGCCGATGATTTTGACGTTCGCGCCCCTTATTTCATCGAGGGCGGTGAAGTTCTTAAAAGTCCGCGTGCTGTATGATGTTCCGGCCTTTATGCTTAGGGCTGCAGTAGGCAGGGTGAGGGACACGATCCTGTCCTTCCCAGTAGTGGCGGTTCCGGGGTCAAACTCCGTTCCCGTCATGGTACTGGTCGAAAGGTCCAGGGCCACGTACTTGTTCTTGCTTTGCAGTGTACTGAGCAGGTTTCCCCATTCGCTGCTGAGGTTGATGGCCACCGATAACAAGACGGGGTTGTTAGCAGCACCTCCCTTCCCACCGGTAGAGGTGTCCAGGTATCTTCCAACCGCCGCAGCGCTGGTGAAGGGCCCCCAGAGGGCGCTAAAAGTTACGGTGCTGGTTATGGTATAGGAGGCCCCGTGCGCGTAGTTGCTTGAACCGTCATTCCACTGGAAGTCTTGCCCGGAGTTTGAGGTTATGCTCCCCCAGCCAGGCAGGGTGATGCTGGCCCCGTGAGTTACGGTTTGGTTTGCCGGGGCGGTTCCTCCGCCG
>JAISPY010000271.1 GCA_031274565.1 Treponema sp. | reverse complement strand
TCGCCCTGGACCTACAGCTTATCTATTAACATGGAACACTTCCCCGAGGGAATGGGCAGGGTCTTCTTCTTTTTTCCCAGGATGTTAATCGTGAAATAGTAGAGCTTCTCACTTTCCATGTGAATCTCCCAACCCCGACCGCTCTTATTGGATAAGATGGTGATCATGTTCTTTTTCAGGGATAGGTTCTCCACCCCCATGATCTCCAGGTTCGGGATGATCCAGTCCACGGTCTTCCGAGGCAGGGATATGCACAGCCCCACGATGTTTTCGATGGTAAGGCAGATCGTGGAAAGCGCATCGTAGGTGAGGTATTGCATCCGGGGGAAACCGGGCTGGGCTGACCATTGGGCAGGACCTTCTTTTAAGGGTAGATAGGCCTCCCAGAGATTCCCCTTGTGGTGATTGGGGTTATGGTGCCCGGTATGATTGGTCCCCTCGGGGCTCATGGAATCCAGTACAAAGTACAGATGCCGGATGGCGCAGTCCCGGGCCAAATCCCAGCGCTGGTACCGTTCGAGCCCTTTGATCACCATGAAGGTGAGGTGGGGAAACACCGAACCCCGATACCCCCCTCCGGTCTCGTCAAAAGAAGGATCACTCATCGCCACTGAGGGGAATGGATGGGGAGCGCCGAAGCATTGGGGGTCCTGCAACTGGTGAATGAGCCGCTCCGCTTTATCATCATTGGGAATTTCCGCCAGAAGCGCCCAATACCCGGAGAGCAGTTTTACCGGCAGGCGCTTTTCATCCTTATCAATATCGTAGTAGAACCCGTCTTCCTGGTCCCACATGAGGCTATTGATCCGGGTCTTGAGGGAAAAATACTGCCGTTTATACTGAAAACTCGCTTCTTTATCGTTGAGAATATCCGCGAGCGCAGAAAGGTACAGCACAT
Source organism: Treponema sp. (assembly GCA_031274565.1). Taxonomy (GTDB): domain Bacteria; phylum Spirochaetota; class Spirochaetia; order Treponematales; family Breznakiellaceae; genus JAIRLU01. The sequence goes on along the minus strand of JAISPY010000271.1, from coordinate 3,620 downwards.
TAATGGCCATCATGGTATTGAAGTCCATAGGGTACACGGCATTCTCCCGGGGGGCATTCACCATGTTAGTGGCGCTCAAGGGAGCCTCATAGAGGCCGTTAGACCGCTTACAGACGGAATCGATCCATTCGGTATACTTGTGGAGGACCGGGAGCACATCCCGCACCCGCTTCTTATTGGCGGACTTATGGTAGAGGTTGAATTCCGCCCAGGCAAAGAGGGGGATCCCCACCCCTTCGGGGTTACCCGGCTCACACATCGGAAGGCCGGTTTCGATGTTATAGGCGGACCGAATGGCCCCATTCGGCTCCTGACGCTCATAAAAAATATCCAGAGTCGGATGGGCCTGATAGATCCGGTTTGAGTAGACCAGGAAAAAAGACGAAAAAATAGCGTCCGCCTGCTGCACCGTGAGGCTTCCGGGATAGGAGAAAAATTTCCCCTGGATGGCAGGGAGCTTTTCCGTCCCCGGCGCCGCTGGCTCAACCGGCTCCGCAGGGGCCAGGCTTTCCATAGCATCGGTTTTTTCCTGGGCCTTTTCACCGTCCATATTCCAGCAATCCTGAATCCATGCCCATGTTTTATCGTATATATCAACAAAATCCTGATCATAGAAGTGGATTTTAGGAAAATCGCGTTTTATCACATATACTCCTTGTCGGTCGAACTTAATCGGGCGCGGATCCGCTCCGGGCTTCAGGTTCCGCATAATTGCGTCAAAGCCCTGTTTATTATACAGTAGTATATACTAATAGTACTACATTTTTGAAAAATTGGGGTTTTGTTATTGTATTTTTTATCGGTTCTTTTACTATGATGGTACGCTATAACCATACGTTCAAAGCCACGCGTCGAGCCTGGTTATAGAACCTGCAATCCTATGGCTGAGTGAGGTAAAATCGGTGTTTAAGTCCTATATTTCCTTGGAGGTTCGTATCTTACTCCCCTCGGAGTCCAAAACCTTCTGTTCTTGCGGTCCTGCGGCTTCCGGCTGTCCGGTGTGCAGAGAAGCGCCTGGCGCCCTTCCGACCCTCAATCTTCAGGCCCTTCGAAAGGCGTACCGGCTTATCCGGGGATTGGGAGGGAGCATCCTCAAGGAGCTTCCCTATGAACGCAACCAGCGTACCCCTGCCCTGCCTGAAGGACATGCCCTGTCCCGGCTGTCCATCAAGCTGGGGGTAGACGGGGCCATGGACATCATGTTCCATCGCCGGAAAAAACACATACCCATTACGGAAATCCGCCTGGAAGAAGACGCGGGGAGGCTCGTCCACGGCGGGCATACTGAAACCTGGATGGATTATTCCCGGGCCGGTATGCCCAGCCTGCGGCTCAAGACCGCCGCGGCTTTTGAAATCGGCGAAGAGGCGGAGGTCTTTTTAACGGATTTGAGGAGACGGATCCAATACCTGGAACTGGTTCCCGGTACGCCCTTGGAAAGCCTCATCCGCTGTAACGCCTACGTGGCCCTGGCGCCTTACCCGGAAAAACCGGACTACCAGGTGAAGCTGCGGAACCTCAATTCCTTTAACTTTGTTACCAAAGCGATCAATGCGGAATTGTCCCGGCAGGAAGAACTGGTAACCCGGGGAGTAGCGGTGCTTCCTGAAAGCCGGCTCTGGAACGAGGCAAAAAACGCGGTGGAACCCTTTCAAAGCCGGATCCATGACGAAAGCAGGGGAAAAAACCAGATGCTCATCCTGGAGGATATTCCTCCGTTCCAACCCGGACCGGCGATACTGGAAGCGCTGGATACGAATACCCTCGAGTTGCCGGAAGCCCGGAGAAACCGCCTCATGGATACCTATGGCCTTACCCTGTTTCAGGCGGAATTCGTCTGCGATGAAACCAGCAGGGCCGACTATTTTGAGCAGACCTGCGCTCAGGGGGCGGCCCCCAAGGAAGCCGCCCAGTGGATGGCTTCGTACGTGCTCAAGGAAATGAAGCGTCTGGGCTGTACCCCTGCCCATACCCCCCTCCATCCTGAGCGGTTTTCCGCAATCCTCCGGATGCTGGCGGCCCGGCGGATCCACGGGAGCATCGCCAAGCAGCTTATCACCGCGGTTATGGAGACGGATCAGGACCCTGAAGGGCTGATCAAAACCCGGGGCTGGGAACAGCTTACCGACCGGAAGACCATTGAGGCTATCGTGGGATCGGTTATCCAGGGTAATCCCCAGGAAGTACGCCGGATCCGGGAAGGGGATGCAGGACCCATCCAGTTTCTCACGGGGATCATCATGCGGGAAACCCAGGGGCTTGCAGAACCGACCCTGGTTAAGGAGGTGCTGAGAGCCTGGCTCTCGGTTTCCTTGGTGTATGTCCTTTCCCTGGGAGGGGCCATCTCAGGCCGAGTCGGGGAAGACGGGACCGTGGAAAGCGGGGATGAGCGGGTTCTCCGGGAACTCCTTGCAAAACACGGAGACGCCGCAGACCTGGATGATACGATTGACCCTTCCAAGGTCCGCTATGCATCCATCCAGGTGGGACGGCTCCTCTCGGAAGAAATCGTCCCGGCAGACTGGGCCGCGCTCATCGAAACCATCGCCAGCAAGCTCAATTCAGGGACCGCTAACGGCATCGTGGTGGCCCACGGTACCGATACCCTGCCCTACACTGCCCCGCTCTTGTATTGGCTCTTCGCGGATGCAAACGCCCCTATTGTCCTGGCCGCATCCTCCAGCCCCCCTGGGGTTTCCTCGGAGGCAGCGCGGACCATGAAAAAGGCGGTTGCGCTGGCCCTGAGTAAGCCCAAGGGGGTTTATGTGGTACATGGCGGCAAGGTTTTATCCCCCCTAAACCTCAAATTCGAACGGATCGGCGTGGATGGATTCCGGAACTGGAACCTGGAGGGACCGGTTTTTTCCGGCAGTTCCCTCCTCACCGGGCCCCTTGAAGCGGATCGCTATGTCTTAGCCCAACTCCTGGAGGAGGCGGTCAATGGGATGTGCGTCATTCGGATCTATCCGGGGCTTCGTTCCGATTACCTCACCGCCCTCATAGACAAGGGGGTGCGCAACTTCTTTCTTGAACTCTACGATACGGGTACTGCGGGTTTCCGGGAAGGCCCGTATTCCCTCAAGCGGGTGTTCACCGCGGGCAAGCGGCGGGGGGTCCGGTTCTATTGCAGCTCCCAGCAGGAAGGGATCGTCGATTTTTCCGGGTATGCAAGCTCCCGGGAACTTTGGCGGAGCGGGGCGATTCCCATGGGGGCCTACACCACCGAAACCGCGGTAGCCCGTTTCCTGGCGGCCAGTATCATCGCGGACCATGAAGACGAGCGGGCCGCGCTTATGGAGCATGCGGCATCGGAAAATCTGGAATTTGCGCTGTTTGCCTAGGGCAATGCTGATTAACTTGACGCTCATCAGCATTGCCCTATGGTTTTTCTCGTTTTCCTGCGGAAAACTGCGAAAAACCACATTAAAGTATGCACTGATTTATTCTCGATTGAATAAATCAGTGCTTCCCTAGCGCTTCACCGGGCGTAGGGCGCCGCTGATGGTCAACCGCGACTGGTCAAAGCTTACCGCCAGGGTTCCGTCCCAATTGAACATGGCCATCATGTCGCCGTAATCGTTTTGGATAGGTCCGGTACGATACTTCCCCGCAGGGTCTAC
>JAISPY010000241.1 GCA_031274565.1 Treponema sp. | reverse complement strand
CGGGCAGTGATAGCTCCACCGCCGAGGGCTTCTTCCCAGCGGGTTTGAATCCCCTGGGCCGTAGCGGCTGCATCCCGGCCCTGTTCCAGCATGGCATAGAGTTCCTCCCGCATAATGGACTCCAGAGCATACACCCGAGGAATGCCGGTGAATTCCTGCAGCGCGTCTCCCCCTTCATACATATCATAGGCTTTGGCATATAAGGGATCCCTTTTAAGGTAATTCTGCGCGCCCATCCAGCTTCCCGGTACCGCATAGGAAGCGGCCGCGAGGATCGAACTCCGCTCTGCAAGAAAGGAGAGGAAGGCCCATGCCTGCTCCTGATGCTCGCTCTGCCGGGAAATACCGATGTACCAACTGGTTAAGCCGAACACTGGCTTTTTGGTATTGTCCAGACCGGGGACGGTGGTAATACCGAAACCCGCCTCTCCCATCCGCTGCCGCAGGGTATCGATATCCTGTACGGACGCAAGCATCATGCCGATCTTTCCTTGGATAAAGTCCTCAAGCTTCTCTTCCCTGGTTTTTGAGAAGCTATTCGGCGCAAGCAGGCCCTCGGTATGCAGGGTAGTAAGGAAATCCAAGGTCTCTCGGATGAGCGGACTCGTAACATCGGGTTTACCTCCGGGCAACATGAGCGCGCCCGCCGCCCAAATCCAGGAATACACATCCACATACAGGCCGTCAGGATACTCCGGGTTTAAGGCCAGGGCCAGGGCGAAACGTCCGCGCTCCCTATCGGTAATGGCCTGGGCATAGCGTAAGAAATCGGCCCGGTTCTTGGGAGGCCGATCAAACCCTGCAGCCTGTAATACGGCGACATTATAAAAAAGAGGAATCATATAGGAAACCACAGGGATAGCCCATATTTCCGTGGGAGCTTCGGGGTTATTCGGCGGTAAACTCGGGATAAACAGCATGTTTTCCATGTTTTCCGTCTTTTCTATATAGGCATCCAGGGGCGCAAGCCTATCATTCCGGATGAGTTCATAGAGCCACCGCGGGTCCAGGGCAAGGATATCAGAAGGGCTTGTGGCATCTAAGGCACGGTTGAGGAGCTGATCCTCCATTTCCTGATAGGAAAGACGCTCCACGGTAATGGTAATGTCTGGGCGGCTCTTTTCAAATTCACCGATGAGGCTGGTAAGGGTATCGTTTTTAAGCTCATCCTGCCACCATTGGGTGAACACGAGGGTACTTGCCTGGGCTTCCTGCAGGGTTTTTATGCCTGCCCTGATAGCTATCCCCCCGGCTAAAAGGAGCAGCGCCAAGCCAAAGAGGGTTTTGTCCACCCGGTGGGTGGGTTCAAGCATCTTTTTCATGGAAGTATAGTATAGTCCATAGGGGGGACCGTCTATCAAGTACGGATGGAGCCGGATAGACGCAGCGCATTAAGGGGTGAAGCCGTACCTTTTGTGACCTACGGCCGCTTAGGACCCGCGCACGAATACCATGTCCTGCATGGTATGGTATTGCTGCACGGGTCCTTATGGAAAAAAGAAAAAAGGGGAAAAAGAGGATGGGGATAGGTCCATTGCAAAAGAAACACCCGCCGGGTATGCTGATCCTATGCATGGTGAAGCGTTGCTTGCCCGGAAGGGGGCAAGGATATATGGCGTAGGCATTAAGGGAACCGGCATGTGCGCCCTGGCGGAACTCTTGCACCACGCCGGGTACCGGGTTTCCGGTTCCGATCGGGAGGAGGTCTTTTATACCGATGGGATCCTCAAAGAACTGGGGATCCCCTATAGCACATCCTTTGATCCCCGGCATCTGCCACCGGATACGGAGCTGGTCATCTATTCCGCAGCCTATTCCCCGGAAACCAATCCGGAACTCGCTGAAGCCCGCGCCCAGGGGATTCCCCTGCTGAAATATACCGATGCTTTGGGGATCTATTCCGCGGGGTTTGACGCTTCCGGCATTGCCGGTGTTCACGGAAAGACCACCACCACCGCTCTGGCTGGGACCATGATCCGCGGCGCAGGGCTTCCGGCGCAAATCCTCGCGGGAAGCGCGGTGAGTACCTTTGGAGGACATGCCACCCTCACCCTGGGAACCAAGTATTTTGTGGCGGAGACCTGTGAATACCGCCGGCATTTTCTCGCATTTCACCCCCGCCGTATCGTGTTGACCAGCGTGGAACCGGATCATCAGGATTATTATCCCACCTACGAAGCAATCCGAGATGCTTTTCTGGAGTATGGCCGCAAGCTGCCCCCTGGGGGAGCACTCATCTACTGTACGGATGATCCGGGAGCTGCGGAAGTGGCGAAGATTCTGGAACAGGAAGACCGGGGAATCCGGTTCATTCCCTATGGGTTTACCGCCTCCGGGGACTTCAGGATCCAATCCTATGAGGTTGCGGATGAACAGGCCCGGATGGTCCTGGCAGGTTTTCCCGGTCCTTTATCCGTGCGGATTCCCGGACGGCATAGCGCTCTGGATGCGGCAGGGGCTTTAGCCTTGACCGATGCGCTGGTGAAATGCGAAGCCCCTCAGGGCTGGCAAGAGGAACAGCGGGAGGGTGTACGCCGGAGCCTGGCAGCTTTTAAAGGCAGTAAGCGGCGCTCGGAAATCATAGGCGAGGCTGGGGGGATCTTATTCATGGACGATTATGGCCATCACCCTACGGCGGTACGCTCCACCTTGGAGGGGCTTAAGTCGTTTTACCCCCACCGCCGGCTGGTGCTGAGCTTCATGTCCCACACCTATACCCGGACCGCCTCCCTGCTTGAGGAGTTTGCCCGGTGTTTTGATACGGCGGATATAACGGTGCTCCATAAGATCTATGCTTCTGCCCGGGAATCCTACGGAGGAGCGGTAAGCGGGGAACTCCTCTTTGCCAAAACCAAGGCCCATAAGGAGCAGGTGTACTATGTTGCGGAGCCGCTGGACGCGGTGGATCTGCTGGTGAACCTGTTGCGTCCGGGGGATCTGTTCCTTACGATGGGCGCAGGGGATAATTGGAAGCTTGGTATGGCTTTGTTTGACCGGTTTAGGTAGCGTACCGGAGTAGCGCCATGAAAAGTATGACCGGTTATGGGTACCATGAAGCGCAGGACGCGGCCCTTTCGGTTTCCGTGGAAATTAAGAGCTATAACAGCCGTTTCCTTGAGCTTATGGTGAATCTTCCCCCCTATCTCGCAGCTCTGGAGCCGGTAATCCGCAGGTATGTAGGGGACCGGTGCAGGCGGGGAAAGGTGGAAATCACCATACGGTTTCAAGAACATGACGCGGCCTTTTCCGTTTCGGTGAACCGGGCTGCGGCGGCAGCATATCGGGAGGCCATAGCGGTTTTAGGGGATATCCTACAGAGTGATGAGAAACCCAGTCTTGGGATCCTGCTTGGATTGGAAGGGGTTTTGGGGATCGAAAAAAAACGGGACGATACAGGGTACTGGAAGCGGATAGAACCGGTTTTAAGCGCCGCGCTCGAGCAGTTTGATGCGGCCCGTGCCCGGGAAGGGAAGCGTACCGAAGCGGATATCCTTTCCTATGTGGCCTTGTTGGAGGCTTCGGTAAAAACCGTAACCGCCTATGTACCCACCTGGGAGGCATCGATTCAGGAAAACCTCCACAGCCGTTTTGCTGAACTCCTGAGAACCAGCGGCTTAGCAGGCGGGACGTTTAGCCAGGCTGAGGGGACCGCCCTGGAAAACCGGATCCTGGCGGAAACCGCGGTGACCCTAATGAAATACACGATTGCGGAGGAGCTTGCCCGGCTTATCGCGCATCTTGAGGAATTTCGAGCTGAAGCGGCAGGGAACCCCAGTCCTGGCAAGAAGCTGGATTTTCTCTGCCAAGAGATAAACCGGGAGATCAACACCATCGGTTCCAAGACCCCTATCCTGGAGGTAAGCCGAGTGGTGGTAGCTATGAAGGATTCCCTGGAAAACATCCGGGAACAGCTCCGGAATGTGGAGTAGGGTTTTTACGGGAGAGGAGCGCGGTTCGGATCCACTCCTTCAAGGACGGAGCCTAAGGAAGCACTGATTTATTCAATCGAGCATAAATCAGTGCATACTTTAATGTGGTTTTTCGCAGTTTTCCGCAGGAAAACGAGAAAAACAATAGGGCAATGCTGATTAGCGTCAAGTTAATCAGCATTGCCCTACAATTTCCCCAGCCGCGTGAAGGGCCAGTAGCGGAACAGGGCCTTTCCGGTAACCAGCTCCAGTTCCACGGGACCCCAGGTCCGGGAATCGTTGGTGCTGCTCCGGTCGTCGGAAAGGACAAAACATTCGTTGTCTTTCAGGACGATCCGGTCCATGGCGCCCGAAAAGGGTATCGATTCGTCCCAGAGGGCCGGCACCTGGGGAATCGCCACGTCGTAGGGATTTTCGGAAAGTTCAAATTCCGTCAGGCGGTAGGAACTGTCCCCCGGCTTTACCTGGAGCACGTAGTTGGTCATGGTAATCTCGTCCCCCGGCAGACCTATCACCCGTTTAAGGTACTGCCCCTCTTCGCCGGTCAGGCTGACCTGCTGGGCGGTGAAAAAGCGCAGGACCCCGTCAAGGACGGGGATAACGATATTCCGTTTTTCCCTGAGGGATATGTCGACCAGGACGATGTTCCCCCGTTTGAAGGGCAGGGACTTCCCCGGCACGTTCGCGTCCGACAGGAGCCGGTGAATGGCAAAGGACGAAAAAACAAAACGATCCCCGGCATGAAGGCCGGGCTGCATGGTGTCGTTTTTCAACACCCTCATGGAAAAGAAGAAGAACGTCAGCGAATTGTACAGGACGTAGAGGATCAAAAAAACAAAAAGGAACCGCCGCAGTTTGCTGCGCTGGGTTTTCTGGGCCGCGTAGGAGTATCTCCGCCACTTGTCGAACATGATTTACCTTATGGGGCCGAGACGGGGGAGGGGCCAGTAGATGACGGACCCCTGTCCCAGGATCTTCGCCTCCCTGACCGGCCCGAAATAGCGGCCGTCCCGGGAATTGTCCCGGTTATCCCCCAGCGGAAAGATCCGCCCCTCCGGCACATACCAGCCGAGGCGGTAACGGGCCAGAAGCCGCGAATACCGTTCGTCCTGGGGCAGGGCGCCCCGCAGGGTCTCAAGCCGCGCCGTTTCCATCGCGAGATAATCGGGATACCGGATGTTTCCCGCCGCCGCCTGTTCCCGCCGTATCTCCTCAGGGACCTCCAGGCCCAGATTGGCATAGGCCGCTTCTTTTCCCGCCGCCTCCAGCGCGGGGTACTGGTCCTCCGCAACAAGGCGGCTCAGGCGATGCTTCCAGCCCCGGGCCTCCTTGTATTCCCCCTCGTCAACCCACCGGTCCTCTCCGGCAAAGAGGACCCGCATGTTTCCCCGCTCCATGACAAAGCGGTCCCCCCCCATGCCGGCGGCCCGTTTGATGAGGAAATGGGCCTTCGGCTCCCCCGATTCGTCCCGGTCGATGTCGACAAAGGAGAGGGTGAGCATGTAGATGATGCGCTGCACAATGTCGAACGCGGGGCCCCGGGAAATATACGAAGGGTTCTCAAATATGATGATGTCGTTCCGTTCGGCCCTGATGGGGCTGGGCAGTTTTAACATCCCCGGCAGAAGTTCGGGGCCGTAGATGATCTTGTTGACAAAGACCCGGTCGCCGATGAGGAGGGTGTCGATCATGGACCCCGAAGGGATCTGGTACGCCTGAAAAAGATACTGATTGATCAGGAGCACCAC
>JAISPY010000218.1 GCA_031274565.1 Treponema sp. | reverse complement strand
ATATATATGAAAATAACATTCATTTTCATATTGACAAACCCGCTATACCCTGATACCCTCATCCTATGGGGGAACATAAACGTCCGGTACAGTATCATACCCGGCAGAGCCAAGGTATTCTTGATTACCTGCGGTCTCTGGGGGACCGTCATGTAACGGTCAATCAACTGGTACGGTATTTTGAAGCTACGGAAGAGGCCATTGGGCAAACCACCATCTACCGGCACCTAGAAAAATTGGTGTCCGAGGGGAAGATCCGTAAGTATGTGTTACGGGACGGTACCAGCGCCTGTTATCAATACCTCGATATCGACCTGCCATGCCGGGAGCATTTTCATCTGAAATGTGAAATTTGCGGAGGCCTCATCCATGCGGACTGCGATCTCCTGGATGAAATTGCGGAGCATCTTCTCAGTACGCACGATTTTCAAATCAACCTGCTTAAAACCGTTTTTTACGGGACCTGCAAAAAATGTCTTGCCGCAGGTCAAGCCCAGGAGCGTCTCCCATGAACCGGCAGACCAACCTGTGGATATGCCTTGCCCTGGGGGTTTGTTTGGTTTGCGCGGTTCTCCTTTCAGAACGGTTTATCGCGGCCCATAGGGATCACGACTGTTGCGGCGCGGAATGTCCCATCTGTCTCCTGATACAGGGGGCGGCGCATTTTTCCCGGCAACTTAAATCCGCCGCAGGGTATTCCGGCTTTGCCCTCCGTGTCCGTATGACCTCGCTTCTCGGTGTACGGGTTGGCCTGGTTAAGTACATTCCCTTGAGTCCGGTGCGGTTAAACGTAAAAATGAACCGGTGATGAACGCCGTGCCGCTCATTTTTTTTCTTTATTTAATAACCTAAGGCAATTCCAAAATGGCAGATTTTGGAACTGCCTCAACCTTACTTTCAATCTATCAGGAGTTTATGTGTATGAAACGAATAGCGTTTTTTATCGGGGTACTGGTATCCCTTACGATGACCCTACCTGCGGGCGGGCGAAAGGATACCGGAAAGACGAAGGCGGGCAAACTTACGGTGGTTACCACCATTTTTCCCTCCTATGATTTTGTCCGGCACATTGCCGGGGACCAGGTGAGCCTCACCATGCTGCTTCCTCCGGGCGCGGAAAGCCATTCCTTTGAACCAACTCCCCAGGATATCATCAAGATACAAAACTGCGATGTCTTTGTGTATGGAGGAGGCGAATCCGACGCATGGGTGGACCAGATCCTGGAATCCATGGATACGAGCCGTATGGAAATTATCACCCTCATGGACTGTGTGGAGGTGGTGGAAGAGGAAATCGTGGAAGGGATGCAGGAGGAGGAAGCGGCAGAAGAATCGGAAGAACCGGAATACGACGAACATGTATGGACATCCCCGCAAAACGCGAAGCTTATAGTACGAAAGATCGCCGATGTGCTGAAAAGGCGGGATGAGGCCAACGCAGCCCGTTATGAGAAAAACACCGGCGCCTATCTTACCCAATTAACGGAACTGGACGCTTCCTTTCAGAAGATGATCCAGGGGGCAAAACGGAAAACCCTGGTGTTCGGCGACCGCTTCCCCTTCCGTTACCTGGCGGACGCCTACGGACTTAGGTATTTTGCGGCCTTCCCCGGCTGTTCCACCGAAACGGAATGCAGCGCGGCAACGGTGGCCTTCTTGATCGATAAGGTCCGATCTGAAGAAATCCCCGTGGTATTTCACCTGGAGCTTTCCAACGAAAAAATCGCCGATACGATCTGTGAGGAAACCGGAGCGAAGAAACGCTTGCTCCATGCAGCGCATAACATTACGAAACGGGATTTTGACCGAGGTGTAGGGTATTATGATTTAATGGCGCAGAATGTACAGGCCTTACAAGAAGCCCTCTACTAGCGGGAAGCCGGCGGCCTAGGGCGCATTAAAAAATAGAAACCCTGCGGGGGGCCGAGGTTCCCCGCAGGGTTTCACTCAGTCTCGATAGTATAAGAAATTATGTGTCGTACTTTTTGGATCACCACCAGGACTTTTTTAACTGTTTCTAACAGATACGCTGCTGCGATCCGAGGTCCTTATGTAATACGGATATGCCCAAGGGGAGGGCCAGTATAAAGGTGCAGAGATCCGTAATGGGGATACAAAGCTGTATTCCCAAAACCCCCAGGGCCGGTACGAGGATAACCATCAGGGGAATCAGAAACAGACCCTGCCGGGCCAGGGCTAAGATGCTGGCAGGGACCGCTTTGCCCATGGTCTGCAGCATCATGTTATTGAGGACTATCCAGCCCGCCAGGGGAAAGGTAGCGCAATGGATCCGGAGCGCCTGGGCGCCGATGCGAATGACTTCAGGATCATCCTTACGAAACAGTGCGATAATACCCGGAGCGGCGATGAAACAGCCTATGCCCAGCACGGTGAGTACCGTGGTGGAGACGCGGACACAAAACCAGAAGGCCCTCTTGACCCGGTCGTATCGCCGAGCGCCGTAGTTAAACCCGCATACGGGCTGGAACCCCTGGCCAAAACCGATGAGGGCGAAACTGGCCATGATGAACACCCGGTTGACAATGGCCATAGCCGCGACAACCCCATCCCCATATCGGCCCGCCACATGGTTGAGGAGCAGGGTCGAAAGGCTCAGTAAGGTTTGCCGTAAGAGGGAAGGAATACCTCCCCGCACTATTTCCTTATAATTCCCGATGGTGGGAACGCAATTCCGGAGCAGAATGGGTACCGTGTCTGCACCGGTACCACAGATGATAAAGAGCGCGATGCAGCTCACGGTTTGGCTTATCATGGTAGCCAATGACGCGCCCCGCACCCCCTGATGTAATACCAGGATAAACAGGAAATCCAGGGCGATGTTTATGAGGGCGCCAGCGGTCATACCGATCATGCCGAGCAGCGCGCGGCCCTGGAAACGGAGCAGATTATTAAGCAGCAGGGAGCTTACCATGAAAGGCGCTGCCAAGAGGATAAACCGCAGGTACTCACAGGTATAGGGTAAGCTCGTATCGGTCGCGCCCAAGACCCGGGCCAGAGGCGCTAACCACACCGTACCGCTTACCGTCATAACAAGCCCGATGCTAAAGGCGGTACAGAAGCCGGTGGCAGCCATTTTCGCGGCGTCCTGCGAATTTTGCGCGCCTAGGGCGCGGGCAATGTAATTCCCCGCGCCGTGTCCAAAGAAGAATCCCACCGCCTGGATGAGCGCCATCAGGGAAAAGCTTACCCCCACTGCGGCGGTAGCACTGGTACCCAGGGAACCGACAAAATAGGTGTCCGCCATATTATACAGGGCAGACACGAGCATAATGGTAATGGTGGGAACCGCCATCTGACAAACCAGTTTTTCTACCGGCTCGGTGGTCATCCGTTCAAAGGTATCCACTCGGGTTGCGCTCCTTTAGGGGTATTCCAGGGCAGGGCGGCCCTATCCCTGGGGTCTCCCTTATCCACCCACACCCCTGCAAAGCTTACGCATGGATCTTACTCCTTTAGGCTTAGTATGCCGCAGAAACCCCGTAATCTCAAGCCGCTTTAGATAGCGTATCCGCAAGCCTTCCCCGGCGCTCTATCCTATGGGGGTCAAGAAAAAAAATTGGTGTCAAAAAGACTCGTTTTCAGGTGCTTTATTTTAAGGGTGCACAGGCCCTAGGATCTCAATGGTATAAAATCTTTGCAAGTATTTCCGGGTTATCCGCAACATAATTCAACACATCCCCCATGGTACCGGAATATCCCCGCCCCAAGGCTTTGTATTTTTCCAAGGTCTCCGGTTTCACCCGGACGGAAACTACGGGGGCGGACTTCCGTTTCCGCAGCTCACGGGCCTGGGCGGCAAATTCCGCTAGGGCTTGCGGGGAGCTCGGGGGACATTCGGGGTCGTATGCCTCCGGGTGCTTCCGGGCTTCTCTAGCCACGCGCCTTACTTCTTGAATCACTTCTTTAGGAATCTTGCTCCCAGCCTTTGCCGTCGATTTGATAATAGCCATAGTAACTCCTTCTTTCTAGTTTATTGGCCAGCCGCGCCGATATGATTTTTTTGGTTTCTCCGATTTCCGTATAGACAACCATTACAACCTTATCTACCATGCCCAGGGTTTGGCGACGTTCTTCCCCGGATAGGTTCCCCTCGCTTTCGTCCCGGCGCTCTATCCTTTGCGGGTCCGTAAAAACATACTGGGCACTTTCAAAGGACAAGCCTTTATGTTTGGCTTTGTTGATTGTATTTTTGTTTTCATCCCAATCTATGCCGGGTAACTTCATGATTATAGCGTAGTGCTTTTTTGTAGTGTTAGTCAAGGGACAAGCAGGGCTTTACTGCAATTTTACTTTTAGCATTAGGGCGTGTTCACCTGTCAAAAAGACCCGTTTTCACGTGCTTGATTTTAAGGGTGACCAGACCCTTACTCCACCGTAACGCTCTTGGCCAGGTTGCGGGGTTTGTCAGGATCATTTCCCTTCTGGACCGCACAGTAATAGGCAAAAAGCTGCGCCGGAATGATCGACAGGAGGGGTGAAAGGCTGTCTTCGGTTTGCGGAAGGGTAAACACCTCATCCGCGATGGCATTAAAAACAGTTTCCCCTTCCCAGGTGATCACCCAGGTGGCTGCCCCGCGGGCGGTAACTTCTCGGATATTTGATACAATTTTATCAAAGAGTTCCCGCTGGGTTGCCAGGGCAACGACCAGGGTGTTGGTATCCACCAGGGCAATGGGGCCGTGCTTTAATTCACCGGCGGCAAAGGCTTCCGAATGGGTGTAGCTGATTTCCTTGAGTTTAAGCGCACATTCCAGGCTCACCGCATAGTCAAACTGCCTGCCGATGAAGAATACCTTATCCTTATTAAACTGCCGGGAAGCGAAGCGCTGGATCAGTTCTTGTTTGTGGAGAATCTGCGCCGCTTTATCCGCCATGTCCCTGAGCGCCCCGAGATACCGGTCCACATCAGGAACCTTGGAACGCAGGACCCCGATTTTCAGGGCCAGCAGGTAGAGGCACAGCAATTGGGTGGTAAAAGCCTTGGTGGACGCCACGGCAATTTCCGGCCCTGCCCAGGTGTACAAAACCAAATGCGCTTCCCGGGAGAGGGTTGAGCCCACCGTATTGGTAATCGCAAGAATCCGGGCGCCCCCTTGCTTGGCAAGCCGCATGGCCGCCAGGGTATCTGCGGTTTCCCCGGACTGGCTTATCACGATAAAAATATCCTGGGGATTAAATACCGGATTCCGGTACCGGTATTCCGATGCAATATCCACTTCCACGGGAATCCGGGCAAAATGCTCAAAGGCATACTTCCCGACCATGGCCGCATGCCAGGCGGTTCCGCAGGCGGTAATCACGATCCGAGGCGCCGCAGCCCAACCAGCATCGAGCTTAATTTCATCCAAGGTGATGTCCCAGCCCTGGGCTTCCCGGGTAAGCCGGGGACGTAGGGTATCGGTAAAGGCTTTGGCCTGCTCGTGGATTTCCTTGAGCATGAAATGGGCATAGCCCCCTTTTTCCGCAGAAGCCATATCCCAGTCAATATGGGAAGGGGCGCGGTGGATCTGCTCCCCCTGCTCGGTAAACAGGTCCACATGGTCCCGGTAGAGTACCGCCACTTCCCGGTCTTCAAGAAAATACACTTCCCGGGTATACCCCAGCAGCGCGGGCACATCCGAGGCAATGAAATGCTCCCCCTTTCCCAGTCCCACAATAAGGGGGCTGTCTTTTCGGACTGCAATGAGCCGATCAGGAAAATCATTGTTTTCTATGGCAATAAGCCCCAGGGCATAGGAACCTTCAAGCCGGGTTAGGGTCTGCAGCACCGCATGTAACAGGGCATCCTCAGTACCGGAGTCATTTTCTTGTTTTTTTCTATTTTTTCCATAGTAATAATTGATAAGATGGGCAATCACTTCCGTGTCCGTGTCGCTTCTGAATACCACCCCTTGGGCCTGAAGCCATTCCTTGAGCTTGGCATAGTTCTCGATAATGCCATTATGGACCACGGCAATGTGCCCTGCAACATCCGTATGCGGATGGGAATTGATATCCGAAGGCTCCCCGTGGGTTGCCCAACGGGTATGGCCGATTCCCAAGGAACCTTCTATGGTTTCAGACGCGAGCCGCTCTGCCAGGACCTTGAGGGGACCTTTCATCTTCCGTACCAGTAATGCCTGCTCATGGAGCACCGCAATACCCGCAGAATCATAGCCCCGGTATTCCAGTTTCTTTAGGGTCTCAAGCAGTACCGGTGTAACCTGCCGATAGCCCACATATCCGGTAATTCCACACATGCCCTATCCTATACCCAAAAAACCGCTCGTGTCTAGCCGCAGCGCATTAATGAGGGGGTGGTTTGGAGGGGCTGGCCCCTCCGCTGCTATAGAAACATTTAAAACGAAAGGGTTTCGGTTTTTCCCGCTTTGCCCATGAACTCGGCCTTCCCCTGGTCTATCCAGATAAGCCCCAGGGTCAAGCCGCTCTGTTCGTTGTAGATGGTTTTGAGGAAGGGCGCTTTTTCAAAGGCCGCGGTTAGCGTGTCAGGATCCTGGTCGGGAACGGCTCTGCCGTAAATGCGGATCCATTCATAATCCTGGGCCGACTTGAGGGCGCAAACCTCAACCTGGGGGTTGGCGATCACCTGTTTCCAGACCTCCTTATGGGTACCCATACCGAAGTAGAGCCTCCCCTTATGCTCCATGAAGAAACCAAAGGGCCGTATCTTCGGTGTATTTCCGTCAATTGTGGCAAAATAGAAAACTTTCGCCTCGGTTAGAAAATCAATTATTTGTTTCATTGTAGTATCCTTTAGGATAGTATACTATTTTTCCGGTATAAGAACTAGGGGGACCAGGGCCAGCGCATATAAACAAAAGAGTCCGCGAATGACGCGAATTATGGAATAACCACCGTGCTTAATTCCTGTAATTCGTGGACAAAAATTGTTATGTGCGCTCGTCCTATACTGATAAGCCCAGGGTAAACCCCCAGGGCTGTTCCTGGAGGGTGGAAAACCCCAGCTTTCGATAGAAGCCGATGGCCCGGGTATTTGCGGCGCTGACCCCCAGATGAACCCCCGGACAGCCCCGGCGGGCCAAGGCCTCGAGGAGGGTACGCATCAGCCCTTTCCCCGCCCCCTGTCCCTGGAGCAGGGGAAGCAGATCGATGTGTAGATGGGCCGGGTAGGAAGAGATCCAGGGAGGCGCGGACTCGGGAGCGTCCAGGGATCGGTGGAGCAATGCAAGCAGTTGTTCCTCAAAGGAGGATCGTATGTATTGCTTAGGGTAGGGCTTGGGGTAGCGCCGGCGGAGGGGCGGGAGCCATAGGGTTTCCATCCAGCGATTAAACGCAAGGGTGTCTGCAGCAGCGACGATGTAGCCCTGGGGGACTTTTTTACCAGGATGATCATCCTCCGCCACAAAACAGAGGCCAGGATCATGAAAAAAATACGGCGCTACATAGTACTGCCCCAAAAGCAGGGGATCATAAAAAAGACCCGAGGCGTCTTTGCCCGCGTCTCCGGTTTTAAGGCATATCTCATACAGGTAGGGAAGATCCGGCCCGCAGGCAGGCCGGATGAGGTCCGTCATACGCCTAGCCTTTAACGGCTCCCGCGGCAACCCCCTTGGTGATCTGTTTGCGGAACACCAGGTAGAATGCCAGCATGGGGACCATACCGATAACCAGGGCGGAGAACTGTTTGCCGTAATCCGAGGCCAAGGCCCCGGAAAAACGGTTCACCCCCACGGGAATGGATTTGATAAGGTCGCTGGAACTGAGGATGTTGATGAGCATGAACTCGTTCCAGGTGCCCGTGAAGGTCAATATCCCCACGGTCATGGCCACGGGCGCGGTCATGGGAAAAATGATGCTGCTGAAAATTTTGAGGTATTTGGCCCCCTCCATACGGGCTGATTCAATGAGGGCTTCGGGGATACCCTTCATAAATTCCGTGCCCAAATAAACCCCCATAGGAAGGCCCAGGCCGATATAGGGAATGAGGATCCCCAGACGGGTGTTGTAAAGCCCTACCGCATTCACCATCAGGAACAGCGGCACCATAATGGACTGCAGGGTCAGGAGGATGCCGATGATAAAAACCCCGTGCAGGAAGGGTGTCGCCTTGCTCTTTATTTTCGCAAAGGCAAAACTCGCCATAAAGCCGAAAACCACCACTGCGATAACCGTAACCACCGTATAAAAGATGCTGTTCAGCAATAAAATACCGAAATTACCGATATTCCACGCATAGGGGTAGTTGCCGGGAAACCACACCTTGGGCAGGGCTAACTTGCTAGAGGTGAGGTACTCCTGGGTTGTCTTAAAGGACTGGATAAGCAGCCAGAGGATGGGATACAGCGCCAGGACGGTGAAAATACCCATCACGATATAAATGACCACCTTTGCAGGGAGATACCCTGAACGTACATCCGCCATAGCCTACTCCTTTCCGCCGAAGCGTTTTTCCACGCTCCGGGTTATAACGATAAGAATAAAACTGATAATCACCATCACCGTGGAAATGGCGTTTGCCAGGGGGTAATTCGGCGCGCCCCGGAACGCCTTGTTGTACATATACAGGGAAAGTACGCTGGTCCGCTGGGCCGGCCCTCCCTGGGTCATCACAAACAAAAGATCAAAGGACTTGAGGGAACCGGAAATCGCCAAGATGGCACTGGTAACAATGACCCCGGACAGGGCCGGAAGAATAATGTACCAGAGGGCCTGGGCTTCGCTCGCGCCGTCGATTTTTGAAGCCTCGATAATGGACGTGTCAATACGCTGGAGATTGGCGAGGAATATGATCACATACATCCCCGTATACATCCAGAGCATGACCACCAGCACGGGGATCATGGGGTACTCGTTGATGGTAAACTCCGCACGGGGGTTAAAGTAGCGGACAATTTCCATGTAAACGCTGTCCTGGCTCTGGTAAAAACTCTTGAAGAGGATACCGATGATAACCGCGGAAATCACATTGGGGAGGTATATCATGGTCTGGAAGAAATCGGTTCCCTTCACCAGTTTCCGGGACAGAATATACGCCAGGATAAAGCCCAGGGGAATCTGCCCGAATACGGATACCAGTACGATAAGCATGTTATTTTTCAGGGCCAGATAAAAGTACGAATCTTTAAATATGGTAAGGTAGCTGGCAATTCCCGCAAAACCCATCCGGGCATTGCCGAAGATCTTCCCGCCGTTATAGTTGGTCAAACTCAACACCACCGAAAATATGGTTGGAAAGGCCATCACACAAAAATAAATAAGCACCGCCGGGGCCGCCAGAATAATATACGCCGCCCGCTGCTCGTTCTTTGCCGTCAAATCGCTCATAGGTTAAGCTCCTTGCATACCAATACAAAAAGAGAGGTTGTTCGTACCACGGACAACCTCTCTTTGCTCTCTTTCGCCGGATAGACCTGGGTCTTATCCGTTGGCCTTCTTCCAGTTATCAAAGGCCTGCTGTACCTCCCGGGCAACCTGCTCCGGAGTTTTGCTTCCCAGGCCCAGTTCTTGCAAGCCGTCGTTCAGGGGATTAAAGACGTCGCTGTGGAAAACCCCGTCAATCACCGAGGTAGTGGCCGTATATTGGGTTCCCAGATTACTGATGGCCTTCTGCATTGGCTCCAGGCTCAGACTCCCCACATCAATGTTCGTTGCCGTGGGGGTGGCAATACTGCCGGTTTCCAGGAGCCAGGTTTGGATCTCTTTGCCCGAAAGCCATTTGATGAGCCGCCAGGCCGCATCTTCCTTCGCTGACCCGCTGGGGATGTTCGCGTTCATCCCCCAGCCGGTCCCCAGAATGCCGGAAGTGGACTGATTGAGCTTGGCTCCAGGAATGTCGGGGAACACGGTGATCTCGATCTTGGCCTGCCGCTCCGGGGATATGACCGCCTGCCCGGTGGACTTATCGGTGATGAACGCGCCGACCCGCCAATCCCCGTCAATCAGATAGGCCCCCTTGTTCGTCCCGAACTGGCCGATGACGCTGCCGTAATCCGTGGAGAGGGTGGCCTTGGAAAGGACTCCGTCATCATACAGGGTCTTGATAAAGGCCAGGGCGTTGACGAAATCCGGATCCGTGAACCGGGCCTGCCCTGCAAGGATGGGCTCTTCCCAGCCTTCCCCACCGAAGCGGCCCGCCACCAGGGAGAAGAGACAGGACTGCATGACCCAGGATTCCTGATTGGCCATAAGCACCGTGTCGTAACCCTTGGCCTTGAGGACCGGGACTTGGGCCTTGAGTTCTTCGTAGGTTCGCGCCGGATTCAGCCCCGCGTCAGAGAGGACTTCGGTGTTGACATAAAAGGCGTGGCTTGAGGTGATGGCCCGGGGCAGGATGGCCATATACCCGCCGCCCTGAGCCGCAGGATCAAGCGCCTTGGGGAGAAACGCACTGGTAAACGCCGCGCCGTCCTTTTGGACGAGGGGCGAGAGGTCTTTCAGGAGCTTCTGGGTATGGAGGGTGGTGGACCTTCCCGAGGGCCAAGCGTAGATGACGTCGGGAAGCTGCCCTGCGGCGGCATAGGCTTCCACCTTGTTGTGGAACGGTTCATTAAACAGATCCTCCCGGATAACCTTAATATCCGGGTTGTTCTTGTTGAAGGCATCCCAGACGCGGGTGATTTCATCAGAGCTGTTGGCGGAGGTTAGGTCCAGGTAATTCAAGACCTTAATCTCCGTTGCCCCGGCAGCTCGGTCAGTCCCAGCCTGGGATGGGGAATCACTCTTCTTGGAACAGCCCATCAGGGTGATGAGCAGCGCCAAGACAGCCAAGAGCCAACAGCGGCTTTTTTCTTTTTTTTCTCTGTGTTGCATAGGTTCTCCTAAAAAAAATTGACGATTGCGGGATGATTCAGCGCTCGCCGAAAAAGCCCGCAATGAACGTTTATGTATATACGTTTACCCTAGTATACTCGACTTGGAGCGCTAAAACAAGCAAAAAAAACAGGGCAAAACCCGTGGTTTTGCCCTGCATGACCGAAACCGGTCGCCTCCGAGAAGCCTAGAAGGAGTAGGTAAATCCGAGCGGAATGGACCAGGTAATGTATGAATCCCAGCTTACCTTACCATCTACAGGGTCTTTCGCTTGGTTCGTTGAGCCAATCTGCACACCTGCATACACCGATGCGCCCCCTATCGTTTTCTGCACATAGGGAATGACGTTGTAGTTTACTGTAGAATCATAGGTGGTGGTCGTGCTGCCTACACTTTTTTTGTCCTCCCCATTGAAGTTCAGTTCGCCCACCAGACCGACGACGGCAATCCCCGCGTCAAAAGCAGGGTTAAGGGTCGCTCCCACGATAATCCCCTGCTCGTATGCGGACTCATCCCCTCCTGCTGGTGTTGTCGTGAATTTGCCCGCGAATTTGCCGGACACGCCCCCGGCGATGCTGAAGGCCCCGGAGGTGAAGTTTGCCCGGAGGTTGACCGCATAGGGAACCTGGGAGCTAACGTCACTGCCCTCAGTAATATTCTGAGGAGTATTATTAGGATTAGGATCTGAAATAGTAGACCAACTCAGTGCGGGCAAGGGGATTTCAACGCCAAGGTCAACGGCGAGGTTTTCCACCCCTGAGAAGGTAAATCCCAGGTCAAGCACCGATGCATCGGTATTTGCCAATGTAGGGGCGCTTAAGAGATCCTCGTAAGTACCCTTGTCCTTATCGAGGGGTCGAAGCCCCCGACCGGTTCCACCCGCAAAGGTAAGCCGAGCGGTTCCGATGCTGTCAAAGGTGTAGGCTACCCGGGCCATGGTGTGCTGGAAAATCTCCCCGGCAGTAGCTCCGTCTTTACCTGCAACATAGGGAGTACCCCCATTGTAACTCAGGTTTCCCGAGTTATCCAGCGGTACTGAAGCCAGAATATACAGCCCCTCCAGGGGGGTCAATTCCAGGTGCGCGCCGCTCAGCA
>JAISPY010000193.1 GCA_031274565.1 Treponema sp. | reverse complement strand
TTGCGGAGCCGTTCGGGAAGCATTTCCTTGGAGGTGCATTCCACGGTAGCTACCAGGTTCTGCAGTTCTATTTCGTGGGGATAGGCGGCGGGAACAAAATCGGCCATGGCCTCTTCCATATCCTCCTTTTTGATATACACCCGGTTGTCCATGGCGGCCAGCAGTTTTGCCCGGATCAGCAGGGCTTCCAAATCGGCGCCGGAATATTCATGTTTGTACTTTTTAAAGAGTTCCGTCATGGGAAAATTTCTGATATCAAGGTCCAGCTTCCGCACCAGGGTCTTGAAGAGATCCTCCCGCTCCGCGTCCCCTTCGGGATAAAACAGGGCCAGGTGTTCTTCCGCCCGGCCCTGGCGCTTGAGGTCAATGGGAACAAGGTCCGGCCGGCAGGTGATAAGGAACCAGATGATCCTCCCCCGGTATTCGGTGTTTCCCATAAAGCTGGCAATCTGGGCAAAGACCCGGTTGCTGGTTCCCGAATCTCCATCCTGATCCCGGTTCCCCAGAAAAGCGTCCGCCTCGTCGATCATCACCGCCACGGGCGCCATGGACGTAAGGATATTGAGGATCCGCTCCAGGTTGGATTCGGTATCCCCCTGCCATTTAGAACGGAAGTTCCGGAATTTTACCATGGGGATTCCTATTTCTCCCGCAAAGGCGCTGACCATAAAACTCTTTCCCGTACCCACGGGGCCGGCAATAAGGTAGCCCATGGGCAGCACATCCAGCCTGCCCATTTTAATCGCCCTGGCGGCATTCTTGAAGCGTTTCTTTACAAAATCATGGCCGGAAACATGGGAAAGGTTAAAGCTGGTTTCAATAAATTCCAGTAGTCCCGCCGCTTCGGTCTCGATAAGGTCTTTTTTCTTCCGCCTTAGGTAGTCCATGGTAAGTACTTCGGAGGTTTCGAAATTTTCCGAGATAAGCCTGCCCAGGTTCCGCAGATTCAGCCCGTTGGTAACCGATGCCACCTGGGCGCTGCCCAGCCCCCGATCCAGAATAAGCTTTCCATCCCGAAGCTTGAAATCAAGATAATTTTTCCGCACATCCTCTCCGGGAAAGGGAACGCTCACCTTTACCGTGGCCGGCGATCCTGCCAGGCGGGGGGAAATATCCGCCAGATTTTCCGTAAGCAGGATAATTGAAATATCCCCTTCAGTAAAAAGGGGGTTTTCCGCCCACCGTTTCAGGGTAACCAGGCAAAAACGATCTTCTTCGTTATACCTGCCCAGGTCTCCGGGGGGCACAATGGTTTCCGCATAATCGATAATAAGCACCATGCGGCATTGTTCCTTCCTGTCCTGGGGAATCCGGGCAAGAAAGTACTGTTCCAGGTAAAAGAAACTTTCCTCCGGATTGGGGGACATAAAATCCGAAGGGTCTTCAATGTCGGGGTACTTTTTCTTCATGGCCTTCTGATAATCCAGAGCCATTTCTTCGTTAAGAAAAATTACCCCGCTGGCCCGGTCGTAAAAAACAATGATGTTCTGGTTCCCAAAGATCCGCTCGGCCACATAATCCTGAATCCGGGTAAAGGTAAATTCCCCCGCGTTGCTTTTATGGGGAAGAAAATCCCGGATATTACCGTGGAGTATATAGAGGTTTGCCGTCTTGGACCCGTACTTGTTGGCAAATTCCTGGGCCCAGTCCGGCAGGGTGTCTATGTATGCCTGATTCTCCCGGTAATAACCCATTGCTATTTTTCTTGAACCTTTGTTACTTTTGGAACCCGCCGCTACCTTTTGGAACCTGTTGTCAAAAAAGAACTCAGAGCATTTATGTAACTTTGCTGTATGGCTGTCTCTGCGGACCGGATAGCTCTATTTTCGGCTTCTGTAATATTGGCATGTCCTTCCCGGTCATTAATAGTATAAGGAAAGAGCACTATCCCTGTGGAAGTATCGATTAAATTTGCATCAACAGCATAGCGTATCCATCGATAGGGGTTATTAACATAACTCACCTCTTCCAGAACAAAGTTCACCCTAAGAACATAGCGGGAACTATTTCCACCGGTACGGAACCCCGCAGAACTCAACGCTCCGGAGAAAGCGCCCTTGATCCGGTTCTGCTTGTCATTGTCCACGGTTACCGCAATGGGAATATTCTTTGCTATTCGGGCGGCTTCCACCCGGTAATCGTTGCCTGTCCTTAAATTTTCGCCCGCCAAGGAACCTGGGCTTATTACATTCCGTACATTGGCAAAGACCAGAGTGGCATCCGCCAAAGTGGCAGCCTGATTATAATTGATATACCCTTCAAAACTTTCTTTTTCTGCCTGAGTCAGATTGGTCAACCGGGCAATAGTTTCCTGGTTCTGTTGCATCAGCTCTAAATAAATAAGCGTGGTCTTAGCTTTATCCATCACCGCTACGGCATAGTAGATTCTATCTCTCCTGCGTTGCCACACATCCTTTATCTCCGCCCCAATCAGGGTATCCATGTTTACCGAAGTTTTAACTGCCTGGGAAACATCGGTCTTCTCCTCCCAGGCGGAACTGCTGGCTTCTATTGCCTGGGTATAGGTATAATTGGTCCGGGATTCACTGGAAATCGATTGTCCAAAGATGGAAGTCAAATTGGTAAGCGCCGCTTTTTCCGCCTCGTCTCGGGAAGGCCCATATCCCACTGCGGCAATGAAGGCCGTCCTGTCGTAAACTTTGTAAGGATCCGATATCCATGCAGGATCGGCAGCACTGCTCTTGGGAACGCTCCCGCAGGCAAATAACAAGATGGATAATATTGCAACCGTAAAGCGTTTTACTTTAAACATGTGTCCTCCATCAAATTAAGGGTATTTGCCCGGATTGAAATATTTTCATGGCGGCGACTGACAAGCACTCTTTTATTATCTCCGTAATAATTAACCGTAAAGGAATAGTTTCCCGGAGCAAGATTAATGCCCCCCACATAAGCTTTTCCCGGAAAATACCGGGCCACCCGCAGATCTGCCTTCTCGCTGGCCTCGGCAAAGAACTGGGTCCCCAGACCCAGCAGGGAATAGAGGCCGCTTTTCTCTCCAGAATCCTCTTCAGCAGCCATTACATTAAGGACGGTAGCGGCTACCCCCTTTACCGAAGCCCTGATTATCGACTTGGTATAAATAAGGTTTTTTTTCTGCGCAAAGGTAGCGGCAGCCACTGCGCTAATATCCTCAAGCAGTTCCAGGTCAAAAGATTCCCCCGAATCAAAGACCACATTGATCGAAACAACACGTGATGGACGATCGGTCATCACCGGCAGGGCAATTTTAATCCAGCCCGCCCCCAAGGGTATGCGGAGCACCTCTTCATTTTTAATCGGAGTACGACCGGCAAAACCAATCACATTTAACCGGGCCATACCGGGAGGTATGGATAATTCATTTGTGACAGAAGATGGAAGAGGGTTGGGATAGATCGAAGGAGCATCCGCCATGGCAATCCGGAGTTGTTGTTGATCAATTCGGGCATCATCCATTAAACCCGCGCCCCGGTAAAAAAGCATCCCCAGATAACGGGCCAGGGCGGAATTATTAAACTTAACCGGTGTTTCAGGATTGGGGGGAATCTCCGCATTGTTTTCCAATGCGATTTTTTGCATATTAGTCATCAGGGTACCGTATTTTACGGAAAGATCCCGGAGCTTATTGTTCATACGCCTGATTTCCACCAACGCTTCATCCATACTCTTCCGATGATAGTAATTAAGAGCATTAAAAGCATTGAGGTATATATCTTCGTAATCTTCACCGTCGTATTCTCTGGTCCGATCATTAAGAAGAACCGTACCAATTTCCTGGCTGATACTAACTGCAAAATTTGCTTCTATGGCTCTTTCCCCTTCTTGCAGCAAAACAGAAGATCCCTCATAGTTTCCCGCATAATGGGTTAAAAGACCTTTATCAAGATAGTACAAAACCTTGTCTTTCCCCCGATAGATATTGCCGTTCAATTCTTCCAGGGTTTCTGCACTTTGAGTAAAATTTTCCTGCTCCACCAGTTCATCCACCGGAATATAAGGATCCGTGGTGGCGCAGGAAATAAACAAAGCCGCTTGTAGCAAAAAAACCACAAGTAACACTGCAGGCGGCTTCATGAAAAGAAACAACCGTTTAGGGCTTAACCGAAGCACTTTTGATAACCTTTTTTATCTCGTTGTATTCACCGATCCAAACCCGGCGGTTTGTAGTTATGTCGGTTAGTTCCGCGGTTATAAAATAGCTCCTGGTGGCCGTTCTGTCATACCGGTCTACCATAGTTTTTACCGAACCGGTCATGATAAAATCGGCCCCCGTTTCCCTGCCCAGAGCCGCCATAGAGTCATCACTGGTATAACCCTGCTGCTGCTCATCCCGTTCCGCCCGGATTTCCCGGCGGAGATCCCCGGAAGCAACAAACTCTGCTTTACCGCTGTTTAAAATAGAGGCTTCGAGCCGCTGGGCAAGGATCGAAGTATCAATGTGTTCATCGCTGGCATTCCTAAAGGTACCCACAATGATCACCGGTAACTTTCCCCGGGTACGGTCAAACTGACTGATTCGGGGAGTTGCCACGCATTCCCGGATTAGGGCATCAGCGGCCTGCCTTAAATCGGTATCGTTCCAATAGCCGCTTAAGTCTATCTGGGTATCCGCATCGACCCGGGCCACCGAATGTCCGCAGGATAAGAGCGAAAATCCCAGGACAAGACAAAACAAAACAGGTCCAATAACTTTTTTCACAACAACCTCCAAACTAAATTGATACCTTTACTCGTGTTTATCCAACTGAGTCTCCAAATACTTAAAGGCTTCATCGGCCTTGAACTCCGCAAAAGCGGCCGCTTCATTCCGTTGAAATTCGGAAAGGGTATTTTTAAAATCACTGGACAAATTATTCTTGGGATAGGAATAAAGGATATGATAAACACCATTCTGATCCACCCAAACATCCTCCTGATCAAAACCCGACACATTGGCGGTAGATCTGGTAACGGTAGCCTGTTCAAAACGCATCAGGGTCTGGGTATTCCCGATGGTACCGCCTTCTTCAATGTAGTTCTTCATCGTATCCGCTACCACGGCGTTCTTCCACTGGGAAAGCTTTGCCAGGGCATCGGCCCGGGCCAGATTGCGCTTTACCGTATCGGTGGAGGCGTCCCGTCCATCCCCCACCACATAGTAAAGTTCATCCGACTTGGGGGTCCTGCTCATCCACTCCGGACGGGCAATACCCTCGGCGCCGATGATCTTTGACCGGGGATCGTCTTCATAGGAATCGGGCTTGGACTTACACGCGCCGGCCAGCGCGGCAAACGCCAAAAATGCTATAATCAGTTTTTTCACGGCAATACTCCTTAAAAAATTTCGAATCAAATACAGAGACATATGTCTCCTTCCGTCTTTGTCATTTTACTGCTTTAGCGCAAACGTTTCAGGCGGGCCTTTTTTATATTCAAGAACAATGTCCGGCCCGGGGGTTGCTACCCATCCAATAACCCCCCTGCCTATGGGCTTTGGTCTGTCAAAATAAATATGCGTTTGTTTCAAAGTCAATATACTTCCGTCCTCGGTATCCTCGGATACAAAGGTTCCGGCTAAAAACTCCGTACCTCCAACCTTTGCAATCCAGGTATCACCGCCAAATTCAAATTTCACGCTTTTTCCGGCCACCGTGATTTCCGACATTTGGTTCAACGACAGTTGCAGCGGGGTTGGCTGACCAAGCTTGGGATCCGCCGCAAATACAACACCGGTGATGAGCAGCGCCAATACAGCACAAAAAGCAAATTTAAACCTTAGTTTCATGATAAAACCCTCCGTTTGATAATAAAATTTACTATAATACCCTGACCGTAATCTTGTCAAGCGCCCTGCACTCCTTAAAAAAGGAAGAAGAAGGAAGAAAAACCACGAACCTCACGAACCACACGAAAAGTTCCCGAACAAAAACCTTCGTGCTCCTTGCCGGGTAGAACCGGGCGGTTATCTTCCTCTTTCCTTCTTCCGTTCGTGAGCTTAGTGTGGTTCGTGGTTTTTTCTTAATTCTTGGTTGTTGGTCAAAGTTTAGTCTAAAGGGGCTTCAGGACGCCGCCGCGCTCCCCGGAAAGCGCTAAAGGGCTAAAAAGCCCGGACAGCCCGAACCGAGTAGGTAAGATTCTTGGAGTAGCTGCCCTGGAGGCCACCGCTGAAGCTCTGATTCCACGCGTAACTAGAATTGGTCTCCGACGAGGTCCAGTACCCCCCTATACCAAAACCACCTATACTTACCCGGTTGCTATACATCTCATTTAATTCGGCCTGGCTGGGGAGAAACCAGTCGGTATAGCCGTTAAGCGACAAGTCATCGCACGCATAAGCGGCGGGGGCATCGGTACCTGCTGTGCCAACTATTAAGGCGGTATTTGCCGCGCCGCTTCCCATGGTCGTTAAGGTTCCCGATATGGAGGTGGTTGCATATGTATTTATTGCCCACGTAGATGTGCCGAGATCAGTCGGGGCGGCTTCAAGGTAGTTAAAGCCGGGGTAGGCGTCCGTCGTATCGACAAAGAATATAATGCCCCCGGCGGGACCGGTATCGCCGACAGCATAGACGGGCGGCTCCGGCGGAACGGAGTAATCCTCAACGGGGGATCTGAGGAGCTCTTTCATGAGGGGGTTTCCGCACCCTGTGTTTACCATCATCACTAACGCGATGACGGTAAACAACGGGCTTTTACTCCGCAAAACTCCGAGTGTTTTTCGTGTTTGTTTCATCATTGCTCCCTCTCAAAAAGAATAT
Source organism: Treponema sp. (assembly GCA_031274565.1). Lineage (GTDB taxonomy): Bacteria > Spirochaetota > Spirochaetia > Treponematales > Breznakiellaceae > JAIRLU01. Next base: position 118 of record JAISPY010000193.1, on the reverse strand, counting down.
CCGGCGGACAGGCCCGCCCCGGCGATATAGGGATAGCCCGCCCGGATGGCGGGTTCCAGATAGTAACGGTCCTTGATAATGAAACGCCATCCCGCCTGGGCTCCGGCGGAAAGTATGC
>JAISPY010000121.1 GCA_031274565.1 Treponema sp. | reverse complement strand
AGCGCAAAGCCAAACCCCAGTTCCGCGAATACCCTGAATCCCCGGGGGATTTCCCAATCATAACCGACACTCACCTGGACGCTTCCCAGGCTTAACGCAAAGGTCCCGGTAAGGTCATATACCCGCCCCAGCACGGTCCCCGCAAAAAACAACTGGGGGACAAAGGGATGAGAAAACCTATGGATGATAGGCAGACGATAGGCGACGGTCATCCCCGGCAGCCAGAGGGAACGGATATCCACCGGGGAATCACCCCCGGTACTGAGATACACCAGCCCCAGGATCTGCTGCTGTACCCCGAGGCTTAGTCTCACACCATGCGGTTTCGGCTGCCAAGAAAACCAGATATCCGGGGAACGGCTCTGCACCAGCCCCAGGTCCAAGGAGAAGGGATAAAATCGCCGCTGGGGAAGTTCAAGCACCACCTGTTCCGGGTCTGCAAGGAAAATACCTTCTAAAGGCATATAGCGCTGATGCAGGGCTTTCCAACTGAAAGACCCTGGTATCGGGACCTCCAGAAACAGCGAACCCGTATCAGGGATCTCCTGGGGGGAGGGACTAAACCCCGATACCACCGTACCGCTTTTGCCACGAATTTCCACCAGGGGCTTTAAGGCCCGTATGGCAAAGGTATCCACTTTCTCGGCAATAGACAGCCAAAAATAGTCAAGAAGATCCTCTGGCTGGGGAATTGCCTCAGTAAAATGACCCTGTAGCATCCCTTCTGCGGTAAAAGTTTCCCGGATTTGGTACGCTATCGAAACCTCAGCGGCTTCAAGGGAACCGCTGACCTGAATTTCAAGCAGGAGGGGGATGTTCTCCTTTACCCCTAATTTCACCGGATCTATTCCCGGACCCATACGCAGGGCTTGGGCAATCCGGGGCATATTGCTCAAGGCTACCTCCAGGGAAAAATACCACATTTCCTCAGGGGCGATAGGACCCGCAACATCCTCCCACACATAGGGGCCTGCGGACTGGGCAATAAAATAAAAGTTGGTATCAAAGGTGATACGGTACAACACTTCCACCGCATGTGCCTGCGATTCCGCTACCGCATCTTCTGCGGTGGTTTGCGCTGCCCCAGGATTTGCCGTCCAGAAAAGCCCCACGCCGAAAACACAAAGAAAGAACCGTCTTACCATTTTAGTACTATCCCTATTGATCCGTAGTAGTTACCATCCGTCTGATCCGGTTCATAGACATCCCGCTGGTACCCGAGGATCCCAGGAAACCGACATTCCCCTTTCAAGGCCCAATGGGGAAAATGATATTCCATCCCCAGCCACAGGGGATCCGCCAAGGTAATCAATGCGCCTGAGGCAGTAACCAGAGCGATGCCGGTCCCCGCATACAGCCGGAACGCCGCGTCATTGGCAGGCTGCAGATAGACCCCCCCGCCGAAACCGTACTCTTGGTACAGGGCCACCTCTCCGCCGGACAGCTCGGCGGTATCGTTCCAGATACCCCAAGTCGCCTTGAGGAATAGCCGGTCTGGTAGGACATGAAACCGGTATTCAAGATTAATACTGGCAAACAGGTCTCCCCGGAATACATAGCTCATTCCAAAGCTGTGCCGAACCTTCCGTTGGAGCTTAGGAAGCTCCAAGGTTGTACTGGTAATACCCTTGGGCAACGTAAAGGATCGCGGCCAGTATCGGTCTTTGACCGCATACCCGTACAGGGGGGTTCCAGCGGTAAAGAGATACAGCGGGCTGGTCATGACCCCATCCACTACCACGCCCCCATCCAGGAAATAATCCGGGGAACCAAAAAGGATCCGTACCCCATCCTGAGGGGAACTAAACCGCTGCCCCTGGGTAACCGCCAATCTTCCGTCAAAGGCGCGGCTGGAAAAGGCATCATACCAGTTCTTGGCAAGCTTTTGTGCGGAATGGTCTATGATTTGGGTTGCGGAAACCCCTACCAGGGTATGTATGGAAAAAAAATCATAGCCTCGGAAAAACTGCTGCTCCCCATCGTAGATGCTGAAATGCCAGGAAAAGAGATCCCCTTCAAAACTCGTCATGGCGATGATTCCCCAGCGGGCTCCTTCCGCACGGCACAAGGCATCGATGCTTTCGAGGGCAAGCCCGGTGGAGACATCCACGGTTTTACGGTTTTCTATACCAAAATCGGCAAAGGCTTTTTCCAAGGCGGTATGGGCATAAACCGGATAGTCCTGCTCCAGCATCAAGGGCTTATCGTTCTGCTCACCCGCTTGATGGCCAAAGAAGAAGACCCCCTTGGAACTATCCAAGAATTCCTGCTCCGGTTCTTCCGCTGCCCCCGGCAACACCCACCAGAGGGTGATTCCCAAAAACCATATACTGAAAAAAAACATGGCTCTATACATCATTGCTCCCTCAGCATTTTTTACGCATACCCCGCCCTATCCGTTTGCCTGATTACGCTTTCCCGCTGGAATACCGGTGAACAACCGTGGAGCGATACCTACCTGAAGGCGGGGGAGCAAAAAACCATTCAAAGACGGACTCCTCCTCGCAATCCAACCCCAAAAGCAAAAGGAAACCCCCCTCGTATATACGGTTCCATATAATAATCCTGGTACTTGAAGGCATACCGGAACCCCAGAGAAAATCCCCCCAGGAATGCGGGCTTAATAACAAAATTATCCGACGCAAGCCGTAGCCCCATATCTTCCTGAACAAAAAGACCGCCTCCCGGAATTCCCAGATCCAGAAAATACCAGCGGACAAACACTTCCGGCTCCATACTGAGGAAGCTGCCGAAATCACTGCTCACCGTAAAGAGCAGGCCCAGTCCAAAAACCGTGAACAGTCGTTGGTCATAGCATATCGACTGGGCAAAGATCATGCTGTTTCCGGTATTGACATTTCCCTCGATGCCAAGTCCTAAATTTGCCTGCTTCTTAAGCCCAGGCTCGGTCTGTGCCCGGATCTCCGCAATCCCCACAAGCCCTACCATACAGAACACCAGCTCCCATTTTCTCATAGAAGACATACTGCACTCCCTATCTATCAGCCAGCTCACCAGACCCGTTACCAACGCCCACTGGATTTATGAACGCCTGTTCTTACTATATATATATACCCCTGTTTTACCGTAATCCAGTGACCTATCCCCGCGCCCCAGACGCCATCGGCTCTCATGCGCCTTACCGTAGGCAACACCCCCCCACTGCTTTTGGTCTTAGAATCCTACAGGATAGTTATTTTTATACCGCATACTACGTATCCTGTCAAGCTACTAATAGCGCTAGTCAGCAATGCTCAGTTTAGAAAAAGGTGATAGAATCCCCTCATGGAAGCGGTAGGGGAACAGATCCCCGATGTGAGACAGGTCGGAGGTAATCTGCGGTACCGATTGCTTGACGGGATCAAGCGTGCCTTTGCGGTGTTTTTCTTTTTGCATCCCTCGTTATGGGACTTTCAGCGGGCGATGGATGAAGGAATGGTGGAAGCGAAACAACGGGGAAACCTGGTTTGACGTGATGGGGATACCAAGCGACAATCAGATACGGACGCGCCTGGACGGGATAGAGCCGCCGGTGCTGGGGGAGGTATTTAAGAAAAACCTGAGCATAGCGGAAGGGGCCAGGGTAATTGAGCGCTACCGGGTGAAAGGAAAACCACTCCTCGTTGAGGAGATACAAATACCAAAGAAAGGCCAGCCAGCATCTCATGCAGCTTAAGGGTGAGGGGACATTTCTATTGCGTCTTGACAAATAGGCATTGCGCCCTCTTGACTTTTGAGTAAAAATAGCATATCCTGAATAAGTATATTTCAAAGGAAGTGAGGGCGGAACCTTCGGGTCCGGTAAACCTCCGCTATCCCGTAACTGTGACCGGGAATTCGTCGAACCGATTTGTTGCTATCAGGCATTACCAGATCTGCGGGTCTTTTTAATGCCTGGTGGCTACAGCCACTGGCAGAGCAAGCATGAGATACCTTCCATGCCTTGTTTCCCTGGGAAGGCTGACGGAAAAG
>JAISPY010000090.1 GCA_031274565.1 Treponema sp. | reverse complement strand
CTATAATTTGCATAACAATACAAGCAACCATTTGAGCATGAATTATATTCACCAATATCTATGCTTTTTACACATCCACATTCAAGGCGCTGATTTTTATCTTTTTTTATGTCAAGATTATATCCGATTATCTGTGATATAAGCCTATCATCTATACAACGAGCATGGGTAATGCCATATTTTGAAAAATCGGTATTCTCAGCACAAGTATCTATAAGAAAACCATTCTTTTTTGCTATGCGAGATAAATTTTCAGCAATTGTTGTTTTTTCTTCAATGGTGATATTCTTCATACTGAGATTTTTAATGTTATCTATAATTTTTTTATAAAAATCAATAAAGCTAAAGGTAATTTTTTTAGTATATCCATTTAATGCACAAGCAATTTTTTCAAAATTTTCAATGTGATAAGAAATTGTATATGTATCATTTAGTAGTATTGGATCATAACGCCATAGTATCCTGTTTGGCCCAATTTTATCTGATAATCTTTTAAATGTTTCGATTATTTCACCCTTTCTTGGCAATTTGGTTTCTATGTCTTGATCATAGGAATTAAGTGTAAATTGAAAATAAAAATGATAATCCATAATCAGATCAAGTTTATTAAGCATTGATTTTGGATTTTTAGTCCAGAACACCATACCATCAACCTTTTCGGGTGATAAATTAATTTTGCTGATTTGATGAACATTCATTGGATTTCTGACAAAAACAAAACGCTCTTTTATCCTATTAGAAAACCACTCTGAGTAATAGGCAGGTATGTCAGTTCTTCTACTTACACTGATTATCATAATTATTTCCTATACTCAAAAAATACACTTTGGTATGTACTTCACCCCTCTCCTAGATACGCCTTCCTGATACCGTCGTCTTTGAGCAGCGCCGCGCCGGTGTTCTGCATGGTGATGACCCCCGTCTCAAGCACATAGGCATAATCAGCGATTTCCAGGGCAGCGTGGGCATTCTGTTCAATAAGCAGGACCGTGGTACCGTGGTGGTTAATCTCCTGGATGATGTCAAAGATCATCTTGGCAACCAGCGGCGCTAAGCCCAGAGAAGGTTCGTCCAGCATGAGGAGCTTAGGACTCGCCATGAGTCCCCGGGCAACTGCAAGCATCTGCTGTTCCCCGCCGCTCAAGGTACCTGCAGGCTGACGCATCCGCTCCTTGAGCCGGGGAAACAGGGCGAAACATTTTTCCCGGTCCTGTTTTATGCGATCCTTATGGGTTTGCGTGTATGCCCCAAGACGCAGATTTTCATCGACCGTGAGGTTGGGAAACACATGGCGTCCTTCAGGAACGAGCACCAGGCCCTGAGCCACCATAGTTTTAGTATCCTTTCCGGCTATATCCTCCCCGTTCCAGATGATCCGGCCTGAAGCGCTTTTCACCAGCCCCACCACACTGTTCAGCAGGGTGCTTTTCCCCGCGCCGTTTGCCCCGATGAGGGTGATGATCTTACCATCGGCTACGTGGATATCAACCCCACGAAGGGCATGAATCCCACCGTAAAACACCGAAAGCCCTTCCAGTTGCAGCATCATTCCACCCCCAAATAGGCGTCAATGACCTTTTGGTTTTTCCGGATCTGTTCCGGACTTCCCTCCGCAATGGTGATGCCGTAGTCCAGCACGTAGAGCCGGCTGCAAATACCCATCACCACCTGCATGTGATGTTCGATGAGGAGCACCGAAATCATGAACCTATCCCTGATGCCCAGGATGAAATCCATGAGTTCGTACGACTCCTGGGGGTTCATCCCGGCCGCAGGTTCGTCCAGGAGCAGGAGCGTAGGCCCGGTGGCAAGGGCGCGGACGATTTCCAGCCGGCGCTGTTTGCCGTAGGGAAGGGAAACCGCAGGGTCATCCACATTTTCCAAAAGCCCTACGGACGCCAGGAGTTCCCGGGCAAATTCCCGGGATTGCCGTTCTTTGGCGCGGTAGCCGGGGAGATGCAGCACTGACTCAAAAAGGTTCGGCTGATTCCTGAGGGTGCAGGCGACGAGGATATTTTCGAGAACCGACATTTCATGGAACAGCCGGATGTTCTGAAACGTTCGGGCAATACCAGCTTGGGTGATGCGGTGGGCGGGTTTACCGGTGATGGGTTCCCCGTTTAACACAATTGACCCTTTGGTGGGGGCATACACCCCGGTAATCATATTGAAAACCGTGGTTTTTCCTGCCCCATTGGGGCCGATGAGCCCCACAATTTCCCGGTCTTCCACGGTAATAGAAAAATCCGAGACCGCGGTTAAGCCCCCAAACTGCATGGTTACCCCTTTGGTCTCAAGCATGGTTGCTTCCCTTTCCCGTATAGGGTTTCCGCTTAGTCCTGGTTTTTATGGGAATGATTTCTAACAAGCCCTCCCAGGAGAATTCCCGTTTCCCCATGAGTCCCTGCTGTCGGTAGATAACCACGAGCAGCAATAAGAGACTGAAGACCACCATCCGCAGCCCTGGCAAACCCTGGGTCTTGATGAAGATAAGGTTCAGGGGACCATCCAGGAAGCGGAGAGCTTCCATGCTTATCGTAACGATGATGGCGGCCAAGACCGAACCGGTGATGCTTCCGTTGCCCCCCAGAACCACGATGAGCAGGATGTTGTAGGTGAGGCTGAAGGTGAACATCTTGGGATCGATGGTAGACATGAGGTGTCCCAGGAGGGCGCCGCCGATACCGGCAATGAAACTCGCTATCGTAAAGCTCTGAATCTTGACCTTGGCCACCGGGATACCCATGGCTGCGGCAGCGATTTCATTATCCCGCACCGCTTTACAGGAACGGCCGAAAGCGGAACCCACCAGGGCCGCCATGAAGATAATGGTGAGGAAGGTAAGAGCCCAGATCATGAAGGTGGAAGCGTATCTCGGCAAACCCTTAAGCCCCAAGGCGCCATTGGTTATGGATTGGGCGTTGGTAAGCACCACCCGGATGATCTCCGAAAATCCCAGGGTTGCGATGGCCAAGTAATCATCCCGGAGCCGCAGTACCGGGGTCCCGATGAGGAAGCCTGCCAGGGCGCTTACGGATCCGGCGATGATCAGGGCCGGGATGAACGGAAGCTCCACCTGGGCGAGGCATGAGATGATAGGGGTCATGAAGAAATTCATCTCTTTTTGGGCGGGGCTCATGGTGAGCAGGGCGCTTATGTAGGCCCCCAAAGCCATGAACCCGGCATGACCCAGGGAGAATAGACCGGTGAAGCCATTGATGAGGTTCAGAGACAGGGCGAGGATGATGTAGATCCCGCAGAGGTTAAGAATCCGCACCACAAAAGAACTAAACACCCCCTGGATCAGGAGGATAAGGCCGAGGATCAAGACCACCCCAAGAACGCTCAAGTGCGTCTTCAGCTTTTTCTTTGCATCTTTTTCGTGTATCGCATCTGCTTCCCTAAGCATCTTGATCTGCTCCCTTCCCGGTGGGAATTCCAGGAAATTCCCTTAACTACACTTTTTCTATCTGGTGCTTGCCCAAGAGTCCTGAAGGCTTCACCAAGAGCACGATAATCAGCAGCACAAAGGCAAAGGCGTCCCGGTACCCGGTGAGGGTAGGCAGAAAAGCCACTATCATGATTTCGATACATCCCAGCAAAAGGCCCCCTAGGACCGCGCCCCCGATATTCCCGATACCCCCAATAACCGCGGCGATGAAGCACTTGAGTCCAGGAATCATCCCCATGGTGGGGTTGAGCTGCGGGTATTTGAGGGCCCACATGACCCCGCCGATAGCCGCCAATACCGAACCGGTCCCAAAGGTAAAAGACACGATCTGGTTCACATCAATGCCCATGAGCCGGGCTGCCGCCAGGTCGGTGGACACGGCCCGCATAGCCATGCCAGTTTTTGTTTTAAACACAATGATCAGCAATATCCCCAGGATCACCCCGGTGAGGGCCGGTATATAGAGACTGATGCTTACCACCGAAACCGTACCGAGATGTACCACCCGGCTAAATATATCCGGTACAGGGAACCCCTTGGGCCTGCCGCCGAAGATAACGGTTGCCAAATTTTCCATCAAAAAAGACGCCCCAATAGCGCTGATCATAATGGAAATCTTAGGAGACTCCCGCAGGGGTCGATAGGCCACCCGTTCCAAGCCGATACCGAAGATCCCGGTCAGGCCAAAGGCAACGATGAACCCCACCCACCAGGGCATAAAAAACATACTTATACCGTAAAACGCCGCATAGCCTCCCAGCATAAATACATCCCCGTGGGCAAAGTTGATGAGCCTCAAGATGCCGTATACCATGGTATAGCCAATGGCGATAAGGGCATAGAGGCTGCCCAGAGATAAGGCGTTTGACAGGTACTGTAAGAAAAGCTCGGATGTCATACCACCTCCCTGGAGCAGTATTTTTTTCTCCGCCCCATTGCCGCCAGAGCCGTGCGGCTTCGGCGTCTGGAGCATTCTTTTGAGCGTACTATGGATTCACGATAGTCTTAAACACAAAACTACCATTTTGAACGGCTTTGATGAAGGCGCTTTTAGTGGCGTCTCCATTGGCGTCCAGGGTAACGGTTCCCGCGGCACCGACAAAACCATTGGTCTTGGCGATGGCGTCCCGAATCTTGACGGGGTCCGTGGAATTGGCCCGGGTGATGGCATCCAGGGCAAGCAAATAGCCGTCATAACCCAACGCAGTTACCGCTGCGGGTTCCTTCTTGTACCGGGCGCGGTATTCCGTGAGAAACGTCTCGGCCACTGGGCTCGCGGCATATTCAGAGGCAAAGAAGGTGGAGAACACAGCCCCTTCTACCCGTTCCCTGCCCACGTCGATAAATTCCGGAGTTTCCCAGGTGTCTCCTCCCAGCAGGGGAATGGTGATCCCCAGTTCCCGGGCCTGCTTCATAACCAGGGCGGATTCAGTGTAGTTCCCCGGGGCAAAGATGACATCCGGCTTCAGTGCGCTGATAGTGGTAAGCTGGGCGCTGAAATCCTGATCCCCCGTATTGTAGTCTACGGTACCCAAGATGGCGTTTTCATTTCCCGTGAGCTTTTTGAAGGTATCCGCAAAGAACTTGGCAAGCCCTACGGAATAATCGTTCGAGACCTCTCGGACCAGCACCGCGGTACGGGCGCCTACCTCAGTAAAGGCGTAGTTTGCCATGACTGTTCCCTGGAAGGGATCGATGAAACATACCCGGAAATAGTAGTCATTTCCCGCAGTTACCAGGGGATTGGTGCAGGATAAACCGATTACCGGTATCCGAGCATCTTTGGCAACCTCTCCGCCGGCCATGGCCAGAGAAGAACCCCAGGACCCGAGCAGGATCGTAACCTTATCCCCGTCAATGAGACGCTGAACCGCGTTAGCCGCTTCAACCTTGTCGGATTTGTTATCCGCTATCACCAGTTCAACCCGGTAGGTCGTTCCCCCCACCGTAACCGTGGGCTTAAGTTCATTCGCCAAGCGGATCCCTTCCACCTCCATGGCGCCTCCCGCGGCATTTGCCCCGGTCATGGGTTCAAACACCCCGATCTTGATAGTATCCCCGCGGGTTTCTTTACCCGCTCCGGCAAATACCGGCATGGCCATAGCGGCTATGAGCAGCATAAGGCCCAGGGCTTGTACCATCTTTTTCATTGGTTCTTTCCTCCTTACAATTCCTTATATCAGGTTTATAACGTTCTTTATAGTATACCAATACCCAGCGTATGCAAATACCCCGGATTCAGAGCCGGTCTTCCAGGGGAACATACGGGACATGTTGGGTTACCACCCGGTAGGCAGGACGGATAATCCGATCCCCCGAGACCAGTTCCTCGATACGGTGGGCGCACCAGCCGGCCATACGGGCTGCGGCGAAAATCGGGGTGAACAGCTCATCGGGGATACCCAACATCCGATAGACCAAGCCGGAGTACATATCCACGTTGGCGCAGATAACCTTGCGGGTGTTGCGCCAGGTGTGGATGGCCCGGATTCCCTGGGTTTCGATGATCTCCATCAAGGCAAAGTCCTCGGCCAAGGCAACTATGGCTGCGCTATCTCCCGATTCCTGCACCAGCTTGCGGATGAATTCCTTTAAGAGCAGCGTCCGAGGGTCTGATTTGGTGTAGACCGCGTGGCCCAGACCGTAGATCTTACCGGAGCCGTCATGGACCTTTTTATCCAGGATCTTACCCAGATAGGCATAGACCTCATCCTGATCCCGTACATCCGCTACATGCTCCCGGATGTGGGTAAACAGCTCCATCACCTTCACATTGGCCCCGCCGTGAAGCGGGCCTTTTAAGGAACCCACTGCTGCGGCAAGGGCCGCATAGGTATCGGCGCCTACCGAGGAAAGACTCCGGCAGGAAAACGCGGAGTTGTTACCGCCCCCATGTTCGGCGTGAAGGATCAGCATGAAGTCCAGGAGCCGGGCCTCTTCCGGGGTATATTGGTTGTCCTTGCGAAGCATGTGCAGGAAATTCTCCGCCAGGGAAAGGTCTTCCTGGGGTACATGGATGAACAGGGACTCCCCGTCAAAATAGTGCCGTTTGGCTGCATAGGCATTGGCGATGATAACCGGTACCCGTCCGATGAGTTCAATGGACTGGCGTATCACATTTTCCACCGAAAGGTTATCCGCTGCGGCATCGAAGCTATACAAGGTCAGGATACAGCGGGCCAGTTTATTCATGATGTCCGCCCCGGGGAGGCTGAGGATCGTGTCCGCGGTGAAGCCATCGGGGAGCTTCCGGGCAGCGGTAAGCATCCGGTTGTATTGGGCTAATTGCTGCTTGGTGGGGAGTTTACCGAAGAGCAAGAGGTAGGCGACCTCCTCATACCCAAAGGTACCTGCTGCTCCATGAAATTGGATGATGTCGTTAATATCAATACCCCGGTAATAGAGTTTCCCCTCTATAGGAACCGGTTCCCCGTCTGTGACCTGGTAGCCTTGGACACTGCCGATCCGGGTCACCCCTGCAAATACCCCAGTGCCGTCGGAATTACGCAGCCCTCGCTTGATGTTGTAATGGACGAACTCTTCAGGATCAATCGTATACTGGGATCGGATATCACCGCAAATTTCCTTAATATAATTGAGTACAATCTCATCTTGTTGGTTGGCCATGACCCTGCCTCCTTACATATCCTATCCAGTATATACCACATTGCCCGGGTATGTGCAAGTAGTTCCAGGAATGAAATACGTAAAATATGCAGCATGTAGCTCATTTTTGTATAAATATACTCAATAAAAAAAGACGGCCTACGGTATATTTTTTTCCTAGTACCTGCTAGTATAGGTCTATGAAAGACGAATCGGTGCGCTTTAATCTGAAGAAGGGGATGCTTTTTGTCCTCGTGTTTATTGCCTGTATCAGTGGGGGCGTGATCCTCAAACTTACCGCCCCGGTGATCCTGCCCTTTACCATTTCCCTGTTGCTCGCCATGGTGATGGACCCCCTGGTCATCTTGTTGGAACGGTGGCGCCTTCCCCGAATCGTGTCGATCCTCGTGGCTATCGGTATCATCATCGCGGGCTTGTATCTCATCGGAGTGGTGCTCTTCTCTTCGGCCCGGGCTATCCTTACCCTCTATCCCCGCTATGAAGGGCGCTTAACCGAAATTTACGCTTCCGTGGCGGGTTTCTTCGAGCTTTCTTATGATGAACACTTAAGCTTTTTTGACAATCTCTGGGGCCAATTAGGGGTTCGGAACCGGATCCGGGAGATGACCCTCTGGTTATCCAATGCGTTTATTGGGTTCCTCCAAGAAGCATTGATGGTGGTGTTGTTCATGGCCTTTTTGCTCCTGGAAGCGGCTTGTTTTAAAGATAAAGTCGACCTGGCCTTTGAGCACCAAGCTAATCAGATCAAAAAAATCGGCGCCGATGTGATGCGCCAGATGAGCCGGTATCTTTCCGCGAAGTTCTTCATTTCCCTGGCCACCGGTATGATAGTTACCTTCGCGTTGAGCCTGGTCGGGCTTGAGTTTGCGGTGCTCTGGGGGCTGATTCAGTTCATCCTCAACTTTATCCCCAATATCGGGAGCATCGCCGCCGGTACCGGAATCGGCTTGTTCGCCCTCCTGCAGTTCTGGCCTGAACCAGGGCCGATTATCGCTACGGTCCTTATCATGCTGGGGATCAACATGATCATCGGCAATATCCTGGAGCCGAAGATCATGGGGGACAATCTGGGGCTTTCCCCTATTGCGGTGCTCATGTCCCTGATGCTTTGGGGCTGGCTCTGGGGTTTTGCGGGGATGATCCTGGCCGTACCCATGACGGTGATTGTCAAAATTCTCTGCGATAATATCCCCCTGCTGGAACCTATTTCTATCCTCCTCGGCTCCCGCAAGGCAGTGCTGGCCAAGAAAGCGGAAGCTCAAGCGCGGAAAGGGTAAAAAATGCTCATTCTGAGCTTGACATCAGGCGCTTCTTTTGCTATGTTATTTCTAATGGCGACATAGCTCAGTCGGTAGAGCAAACGGCTCATATCCGTTCGGTCATTGGTTCAAGCCCAATTGTCGCTAAGGATGAAAAAAGCCCCGCGGTTACGTACCGGCGGGGCTTTTTATAGGGGTATCGCCTTTATAAGGTGGCTAAGAGGATCCCCTTAATCGTATGTTTCCGGTTTTCCGCCTCATCCCATACGCGGCTTTGGGGACCGTCGATCACCTCGGCGGTAACCTCCTCGCCTTTTATCGCGGGGAGACAGTGGAGGAAGATGCTGTCTTTACGGCCGGTCTGCTCCATAAGGGCCTGATTGACCTGATACGGCCGGAGCAGCCGGACCCGTTCCTCTTTTTTCGCCTCTTCCCCCATAGAAGCCCACACATCGGTATATACCGCATGAACCCCCTCCACCTCCCGGATCTCCGGGGTAATGCGGATCTGCGCCCCCGAAGCCTGGGCTATCGCGGTACATCGGGCGGTCAAAGCCGGATCAGGATTGAGTGCTGGAGGGGTGATGAGGGTAAAATGAACCCCCAGTTTTGCACAGATCACCATCAGCGACCGGGCAACGTTGTTCCGCCCGTCTCCCACAAAGCAGAGCTTCTTCCCCGGGGCGGGTCCGCAGTTTTCTTCCAGGGTTTGGATATCTGCCAGCACTTGGGTGGGGTGAAAATCGTCGGTGAGCCCGTTGTAGACCGGCACCCCGGAATAGCGCGCCAGCGCCTCCACCGTGGCCTGCGTGAAACCCCGGAATTGAATAGCGCTAAACATACGGCCCAAAACCCGGGCAGTATCTTCAATAGATTCTTTTGCCCCCAGTTGAATATCCGCAGTGGAGAGGAACACTGGGTGGCCCCCTTCTTCACCAAACGCGGTCTCAAAGGCGCACCGGGTCCGGGTAGAACGCTTCTCGAAAAGCAAGGCGAGGGTTTTCCCGGCAAAACGCCGGCGAACTTCACGTCCCCGGCTTTCCTCTTTTACTCGTTTTGCGCTATCCAGAAAATAGCGAATTTCTTCCGTCGTATAATCCAGCCAGGTAAGCACTGAGCGGCCTTTTAAAGTTGTAGGATCCATGGGCGTATCATACCTCCTTTTCCTGTTCGGTATCAATCCATCCTGCAGCAGGGCAGTATCGGCAAATCCGGGCAAATCCGATAGAATGAAGTTGCAAAACCAATTCGACGGAGGTCAAGGATCCCTACACACCTTACCACAGATGCAAGAAAGGGAACCGTAGGTTCGACGCTGCGGCCTATAATCACTATGCCGCTGCCCAAACAAGCCCTCCCGCTTGGTTACGTGGGGGAACCATCTCAGCAGCGTACCGAATAACCGCAACCGGGTGGTTTTCCCGAGAAGCGGAGGCGCTCTCCCGACGCGGACGGTTCTGGTTTACCCCTTTACCGCTCCGGCGGTAAGTCCCTGGATAAATTGCTTGCTAGCCGTCAGATATAGGGCGATAACTGGAATCGCCGATAGGGTCAGCACCGCGAGAACCTTGGACCAGTCGGTCTGATACTGACCGAAAAGCCGCGTTACCCCCAGCAGTACTGTCTTGGCCCGGTCGTTACTGATAAAGATAAGGGGGAACCAGAGATCGTTCCAAAAAGGAACCAGGTTGTAAATGGCCACAGTGGCAAGCGCGGGCCGTAACAGCGGGATGATGATCCGCAGGAAAATACCGAATCGTCCGGCCCCGTCGATAATGGCCGCCTCGGTCAATTCAGAAGGTACGGCGCGGATAAATTCGGTCAACACAAATACCGCAACCGGTATACCCATGGCCGTGTAGATCGGGATGAGCGCCCAGATGGTGTCCAAGAGTCCCAGCAGTTTAACCAGTTCTAAAAGGCGTATCGAAGCGATTTTAATGGGAAGCATCATGCCGGCTATGCACACCAAGTACAGGACCCGGGAAACTCTGCCCCTCCAGTTTGCCAGGGCGTAGCTTACCAGGGCGCCGACAAGAAGCAGGATGATAAGGGACAGAACCACCGCGATAAAACTATTCTTGAAAAAAATCAGAAAATCCCCGTCTGAAAGAACGGTCCCATAATTGGCGATATTCCATGGTTTAGGAAGCCCGAACGGGTTTTGATAGATCGAAAGCCGGTCTTTGAACGAATTGATCCCCATCACCCACAGGGGAAAGATCACGATCACGGTCCATATCCCCAAAATGAGGTGAGCGGGAATATGCAGGTTTTGTTGTTTAAGGGAGGCGCGTTTCATCTAGTCCTTCCCCTGGGTTGCCCGCAAGGTCGGTATGACCCCCAGACCGAGCACTAAGAACGTAATCGTCGCGATGGCCGCGCCCATGCCCGGATCAGGTATGCCCACCGGATGCTGCCCTGCAATGCCGACCCGGTAGAACAGGGTTCCGATAAGGTCAGTGGCGTAATTCGGCGCGCCGTTGACATTTTCCATAGCGAACACCACGTCAAAGGCGTTGAAGTTATTGACCAAGGTGAGGATGGTAATCATACCCACCACCGGTTTAATCAGCGGAAGTTTGATATGCCAGAATACCTGCGCCCCGCTCGCCCCATCAATCGAAGCCGCCTCGAAGTAGTCTTCGCTGATGTTCTGTAGGGCGGCTACAAACATCATGGTCGGTATACCCATCCATTGCCAGCAGGAGACCAGTGCCACGCAGACCAGGGCGGTAGACCGGTCACCCAGCCAGGGGCGGACGAGGAAATCCAGGTGAAGGCTCTGGAGAAAAGGTCCGCTCCATACCGGGTTAAGGAGGAGCTTCCAGAGGTAACCGGTTACCAGAACCGCCAGGGTAATCGGGATAAAGATGACCGTCTGGTAGAATTCCCGGCCTTTCAGATTTTTACCGGTCAGCAGGGTGGCGAAGAGGATGCCCAGGCCGTTCTGCACAAGCAAATGGATGCAGAAAAAGATAAGCGTATGAACAAAGGCACCCCGGTACCGTTCGGCGTACTGGGGGACGGTACCGAGTTTGATAAAATTATCAAAACCAACAAACCGGCGGCCTAGGCCCGCCGAACCGGTATACAAACTCAGCCAGAGTGAATTCAGGAGCGGCCAGGCCATAAAGACCACGTAGAACAACAACGCCGGGGCTATATAGGGCAGCCAGGTTACTATCGTTCCATTTCCGATCGTATGATGTTTCCGGTACGTTATGGCCATGAGGCCCCTCCCTAAAAAACGCCGATTTTTAACGCAGGGCTGCGGCGGCAGTCTCCATAGCATCGGCCGCTTGCTGCGGCGTCTGTTCACCCTTCACTACCCTGATGACCGCCTGATTCATCGGCGCATAGAGGTCAAGAAACTTGGGCCAGACAAAACGGGCGTCGGTATCTTTACCCTTGTTGAGGGCAAGGAATTCGTTGGCATGAGGATCATCCAGCGTGATAGGAGCGTTGATCATCGGAAAAAAACCTACCGGCAGGACTTTTGAGGCCACCGTAGCGCCTTCAGGGGAGGCAAGCCACGCGAGGAATTCCTGGCACTCCTTGGGGTATTTCGTGGCCTTGTTGTAGGTTATCGCCATATCAGGATGGAATGTGATGAGGGTAGGACGACCCCTCGGGGCGGGCATGGCAAAGAGGCCCCATTCAAAAGACACACCGGCATACACCCCTGCAGTCCACGAGCCGTCCATGAACATCACCGCCTGTTGGGTATTGAACAGCGCTTGGGAATCGTTGTACGTAACCGACTCAAAGCCCTTGGGAAGGTATTTGGCCACATCGGCCATGGCCTGAAAACTGGCGATTACATTGGCATCGTTAAGCTTTTTCGCGCCGGATTCATATGCGGCGCGCTCGGTTCCACCGCCCAGGAAGTTGGGGAGCATACCCAGATAGAATACTTCGAGGATATCCCATTCCTCGGCTACCCCATTGGCCAAGGGAGTATAGCCCTTGGTGACCAGGGTTTCACAGAGGCTCAGAAAATCTTCCCAGGTTTGAGGAATTGCAAGCCCTTCCCGCTGAAAGATAGTTTTGTTATAGTACACCGCATGGGAAACCGCGGCAAAGGGAACGGCAAACATCGTACCGTCCGGCATCTGCCAGGGGGCCAGGTTTGCCGCGCTGAAGTTCTGCTTGACCCCCGGAATGGCGCTACAGTCGGCAAAGTATCCGGCGTTGAACAGTTCACGGCCCGGCGCATAGCTTCTTGCGTACATCAGATCAGGCCCGGTACCACCCTCAAGCTGCAAACGCAGAGTAGCGTTGTAATCCGGCGGATTGGTAGGCCGGAACTGAATGGTAACCTGGGGCTTGAGTTTTTTGTACTCCGCCAGCAGATTGTTCATCTGCGCCACATCATCGGCCCGCCACGATCCCATCACCAGATTGATGGTACCCCCTGCAGCGGTGGAGGTCTCCTTGCCGCCGCCCGCATACAACGGGGATAGAAACCCCGCCATGAGCAATAAACTACCGATTGTTTTCATTGTGCGTTTCATCACCTGATTCTCCTCTAAAAAAAATAATAAACTGGCACCCAGTACCACCGGATTGAGTATACTCCTGCGGGGGAATACAGGCAAGAGGGCGCATATATCACCAAAAAGCTACGTCAGCATTGGCCCTAGTACACAATCAATATTATATATGTGGATACCCCAGAAGAATTTTAACCACAGACCACACGGAAAACACGGACTGTTTGTTCGAAATTCCATCTTCGTCCGTGATGTCTGTGTCGTCCGTGGTTAAATTTTC
>JAISPY010000046.1 GCA_031274565.1 Treponema sp. | reverse complement strand
GAGTCGCCGCTTGTCGATACGGTTATCCGTATACCGAATCTTGGCGCGGGCGGCCCCGCCGCGACGCTTACCGTTCCAGCCGGAGGCAGTACCGCGACGATTGCTATGGATAACTACGCTGACCCTGGGGAGATCAATGCGTTTTCCCTGGATTCAAACGCGGCGCAAGCACTGTCCGGCAAAACCGTAACGGTGCATATAGACGCGGCGAATCCGGCGGCGGTTTCCCTTGCCTATGTGCATTATCTGCGGGAGGCTATCAAAAACGCCAACGCTGCAAGCGTGTCCGTGAACGCCCCCGCCGACAAGATTACGCCGGTGTTTGATGGTAAGGAGTGGTGGATGCATGGCCTTGTAGAAAGAAATTTATATTCCAGTTATCCTACGGATTCCGATACTATGCTACTGAATGATATAAAGGTTTCCAGGAATGCTTCAAATAATAAATATGTACTCATATATAATAGGGCATTGAGAATTTCCCGTCCTGTATGGCAAGAAAATAGTGATAACGAGCCAGCGCCATTCCATGGATTTGGATTGATAAAGGGTACAAATGGAAGTATTGCTCCCATTTCCGGTGATTGGGGAAATATATCTATTTTGGTAGGTCAGGAGGCTGAAGAAATTAATACTCATCTTTATTACCCTACTGTTTCTAACTGGGCCGCTTATGAAACTGCTTTAAAAGAGGCCGGTTTGCACCCGACCGACGGCGTGCTGCTTAATCATGGCAATGTCATGGTGCAAAACGCCGGTGCCAACGTCAACATCGCCAACAACGGGATGTACGACTTCATCCTCGCCTACTATAATCCTAAAGCCGACGGCTCGTTCCCGGCGGGTGCTTCGGATTTGAAAGATCGCCTCCCGAATACCCGCGGCGTTAAAATAGGCCTTGCCTTCGATGGATCGGCCGCCTTGCCTGCCGGCATAAGCTCCCGCAATATCGGCGGCCAAACCGCAGACAGCCTAAGCCGTAAAGGGGCCAGGGAAACGACCGGCACGCCGGCCTTCCATGTCGCCAACACCGGCGAGCCTCGCGCGGATTTTGTGGGCCACATCACCGTTCCCATGGCCAACTACCTCAAATCCACCCTCCTAGTCCCCGAGTTCAAGAACACGAACATAATTGGGGATGCCGACCAGTGGGATAATATAGATGCAAATAACCGCGAAATTTTAGACTTGGTTCCCACGATTAATGTAGGATTAATAGGAAATTATGATATTGCTATAAGAGGGAATTTACGTGGAGTGACTGATATAAAAGGAACAATTCCTGAGGTGATAGGTCCAGGTAGTAATCCTTTGGGTGGTTATTTGAACTTGTGGAATAATGTTTCACGTGAAACATTCATAAACGCATTTGCTGTTGTTTATGCGCGCAATTCAGGAGATGAAAAGATTGTAACGGGTGTCGTCGGACATCCTGACGCATATAGTAAAGTAATAATTCATTCTAATAAATATGATAAAGCAAATCTTGTCCCGGATGCGGCAGGCGTCCTTAAACCATACCATCGCGCGTTCCTTGATGGTGCCACGCCAAAGATTACGCCGACGACGGATTCGTCCATAGACGCGGCATACCGCGGCTTGGATACATCCGGTGCCGAGGCGGTTCCGCCGCTTGACGAGGCCTCGTGGATAAACGCCGCAAATGCCAACAACGGCGCTGCGCCTGCCTTTATGAACTATGCTTCCGCACCTAAGTGGGAGGCTGCCGCGTTCAACGCGATTCCAGTCGCTTCTACCGCCCCGGCCAAGCCCGCGGGTGTCCGCCTTGCCGGCGGTGTGCGGCACGAGCTTTTGGCCGTCATCCCGTCGCGGTTCCGCGGCAGGGAATAGGGGGCGTAAAATCCCCCGGAACAGCCTTTTGAAAAACCTCCCTTCGGGGAGGTTTTTCATCTCCCGCGCCCGCTTTTGCGGATTATGCGCGCACCCCTAAAAAAAATGGGTAATTTTAATGCCCTCGGCCTGCCAACTTGATGGGATATCCTTTCTCGGTATAGAATAAACCCATGAGTAGCGTATTGTTAATGGGCAACGAAGCTATCGCTTTGGGGGCCCTGCGGGCAGGGGTCTCGGTGGTAACCGGGTATCCGGGAACCCCCTCCACGGAAATTCTCGAAACCCTGGTGCGGGAAATCCAAAAACCGGGGGACCGTCCCCCTGCCCCATACGTGGAATGGTCGGTGAATGAAAAGGCCGCCTTGGAGCTTGCCGCGGGGGCTGCCTGTTCCGGAGCCCGGGCCTTGGTAACCATGAAGCAGGTGGGTCTCAATGTGGCCTCAGACCCCCTGATGAGTCTCAACTATATCGGCGTCCTGGGGGGGCTCGTGGTAGTGGTGGCGGATGATCCAGGACCGGTTTCTTCCCAGACCGAACAGGATACCCGTCATTTTGGCAAGTATGCTAAGCTTGCGGTCTTTGATCCCGCGTCTCCTGAAGAAGCCTATACCATGATTGCCGATGCCTTTGCCTATTCCGAAACCTACGGACGCCCGGTCATCCTAAGACCAACCACGAGGATTTGCCACAGTTACGCCTCTGTTACCCTGTTACCGGATCTGCCCCGCACAAGCCCTGCGGGTTTTGCTAAGGCCGGGGGCAGATGGGTCATTTTCCCCAGCCTTGCCTATCGAAACCATATTACCATCGAAGCGGATCTCGTAAAACTGGCGGAAGATTTTTCCGCCTACCCGGGAAATCGGCTCACCGCAACCGCCCCTTCCACGATAAAAGGCATTGCCGCCGGAGGGGTGAGTTTTGCCTATGCCCAGGAAGCCCTTGAGGACCTAAGCGGGGAGTACAAGCTCCTCAAGGTGGGGACCGTGCCTTTTCCAGAATCCCTGGGGCGTACCTTTCTGCAGGGGCTGCGGGAAGTTCTCGTGCTGGAAGAACTGGACCCGGTGATTGAACAGGAGCTTATCGCCCTATGCGGCCGCTATCATCTGCCGGTACGGATTCGAGGCAAAGGTTCCGGCGATATGCCTCATGCCGGGGAATACACGGTTTCCCAGATTACCGAGCGGCTCCGGGCCTTCCTGAGGGAACCTGGCGGGGAAGAGGAAAGGAGCCCCGCGCCGGAGTATCCCCCGGATATTCCAGCGCTGCCTCCCCGTCCCCCGGTCTTATGCGCAGGCTGTCCCCACCGGGGTTCCTTCTTGGCGGTAAAAGAAGCGGTCCGGGTCCGGGGCGGAAAAGCGGTGTTTTCCGGGGATATAGGCTGCTATACCTTGGGGAATGCCCTGCCCTTGGACATGGTAGATACCTGCCTCTGTATGGGCGCGGGAATAACCATGGCGCAAGGGATTAACCGGGTGGAGCCTGAAACCCTCACAATTGCCTTTATCGGAGACTCCACCTTCTTTCATACCGGATTACCCGGACTCATCAACGCGGTGTATAACCAGGCCAATCTCGTAGTGGCGATCCTGGACAACGGTACCACTGCCATGACCGGTAACCAAGCGCATCCAGGCTTGGGGAGAACCGCCACCGGTAAGGCAACGAAAAAAATCAGCATCCCCGCGCTGGTCTCCGCGCTTGAGGTTACTGCCCTGGTCCGGGCCAATCCCTTTGACCTTACCACCGCAACAGCAGCGGTTACCCAGGTCTTGGATACTCCGGGGGTCCGGGTGATCCTCTTTGAAGGTCCCTGTATCATGGTCCATAAGGGCGCAAGCCCCTATGGGATCATCCCTGAGCAGTGTACCGGCTGTATGGGCTGTATCAAGAAACTCGGGTGTCCGGCGATTTCCCGGGTTTCGGTTGCCACGGAATCCGCTTCTCAAGTCAAAGCGGTTATCGATCCGGTCCTGTGTACCGGCTGCGGTTTGTGCCGGTACCTCTGTACCGGTAACGCCATTCAGAAGGAAGCGGCGTCATGAAAAAGAACTGTTTAATCACCGGGGTGGGCGGTCAGGGGACCGTCCTCCTCTCCCGGCTCATTGGCAGGGCCGCCCTTGAGCAGGGTCTTGCGGTTCGTGGCACGGAAACCATCGGCATGGCCCAGCGGGGCGGCAGTGTGGTAAGCCATATCCGGATGGGTACCGGTATTCATTCCCCCCTCATTCCCCTGGGTCGGGCGGATCTCATCATCGCCTTTGAATGCGCCGAAGCTGTACGGGTGCTGCCGTTTCTCGCCCCAGAAGGGCGGATGATCCTCCTCGATAGACCCATACCGCCGGTAAGCAGCTCCCTCGGGGCGTACCGCTATGATCCTGCGGCGCTGCTGAACTACCTCCGCGCACGGGTGAAGGCGCTCACCCGCATAGATGGAGCGGAGCTTATACACCAATGCGGGAACCCACGGGTGGTAAACGTGGCGCTCTTGGGAGTCGCCCTTACCCTCGATAGCTTTCCCTTTACTGCGGAAGACATCATCCGGATCATGACCGCCCAGCTACCGCCGCACTATCTGGAGCTTAACCTCAAGGCCCTTCGTATCGGCCTGAGCACGCAAGGGTCCGAGGGTGCTGGTATGACCTATCAGGAGTATGGCAATGGTATTATTGCCGTGTTCGATGCGGGCATACAGACCATCGATGATTTTTGTAGCCTTTTTTTGCACCCTACCTGTTCGGCGCTCCTCATACCCAAAGAACAGATCCCTGCGGACTTCTACGATCTTTCCAGCGGATTTGCCGGAGCGGTGCTGCAAAAATGTTCAAATTATCACAAAAAACTGGCCATTATCGGCGATTTTTCGGATATAACCAGTGGCGCCTTCAAAGATTTTATGTATGAAAGTAACCAACACAAACAAATCCTCTTTGTTCATTCCGCAGAAGAGGCCCTCGCCGTATTGAGGTGATTACAAAAGGCTTACCGGGTCTACATCAACCTCAAGATAGACCCGGCTGTCTTTACCGGTTTCGTACCGGCTGCGCATGGCCTGGGCTGCAGCGTGGAGGGGCCCCATAGATGCTCCCCGTAGGATGAGCTGCCGGCGGTAATTCCCCCCGATGATGCCGATAGGGCATTCTGCGGGGCCTAAGAGATCCGCCTGGGGGGGGAGCAGGGGAGCCGCGATGGCCGCGAGGTTCTCCATGGCCCGCTCTGCCCGTGCTGCTTCCTTTGACCGGACCGTGAAACGGATGAGCCGAGTATAGGGGGGGAAACCCAAGAGCTTCCGTTGGGCCAATTCCGCGGCAAAGAAGCCTTCTATATCCAAGGCACAGGCCCGGAGGATCACCGGGTCTTGGGGCCGCAGGGTTTGGACAATGACCGTACCATCCGGGAAGTACCGGCCTGCGCGGCCCGCAACCTGAACGATGAGGGAAAACGTCCGTTCCGCAGCCCGGAAATCGGGTAGGTGGAGGCCGGTATCCGCCAGAACCACCCCGACTAGGCGTACTCCGGGGAAGTTGAGTCCCTTGGCAACCATCTGGGTTCCCAAGAGCAGGTCAAAGCCTCCGGACTTGAACAGGGCCAAGGTTTCCGCCAGGCTCCCCTTCCGCGTGGTGGTATCCGCGTCAGCCCGGTAAATCCGCAGATCCGGGAAGGTCCGACGAACCTCCTCTTCAATGAGTTCAGTACCGAACCCGGTGTACCCCGCTTCCAGGGAACCGCACTGGGGACAGACCTTGGGGGGAACCGTCTGATACCCGCAGTAATGGCAGATCGCTCGACCCTTACTTTTGTGATAGGTGAGGGATACGGAACAATGTTTGCAGGTGAGTTCAAAGCCGCAGGCAGGGCAATGGTAGAAATAGGCAAATCCCCGGCGGTTCAAAAAGAGGATGGTCTGTCTTCCCATCTGGGCGGTTTTACGGATTTCTTCTTTTAGTTCCTGGGTGAGGCACCCTTGGGTATGGGCAAGACTCACCGGCCGTATGGCGGGGAGGCTTCCCCCGGAAAGCCTCTGGGTCAGGTTCAGCCGTTTGATCACCCCCTCCCCCATGAGTTTCCATGCCTCTACCGAAGGGGTTGCGGAACCAAGTACCAGAGCGGCCCCTTCAGTGGAACAGCGGCGCATGGCCACCTGACGGGCATGATACCGAGGGGTATTGCCTGATTTGTATGAGCCGTCGTGTTCTTCATCAATGATGATAAGCCCCAGGTTCTGCACCGGGGCAAATACCGCGCTCCGGGGACCCACCACGATGCGGATTTCTCCGGATCGGATCCGCACCCATTCGGTGAGCCGTGCGCTGGGACTCATGCCTGAATGGATGGTGGTGGCGAGGGGGCCGAAACGCCTTCCGATGGCTTCCGCAGTCTGGTGGGTGAGGGAAATTTCCGGTACTAGGTAGATCACCGCATTCCCCGCCTTCAGGCTATGCTCCGCAGCCCGCAGGAATACCTCGGTCTTCCCTGAGCCGGTGATGCCGTAGAGGTACTGGAGCTGCGACTGTCCTGAGGAGGCAATGGTGCAGTCCAAGGCTTCCTGCTGTTCCGCAGAAAGGCACGGGATATTTTCGGCCATTTCATCGGCGGGATCCGCAAAGGTAGAATAGGTTCCGATCCGCCGGCCCGAGGGAATCATGGCAGCCAGGGCTTGACCGAGACTGCAGAGGTAGTAGCCGGCGATCCATTCCGCGAGAGCAAGGTCCCGGCGGTCGAAGAGGGGCGCGCGATCTACCACCCGGCGTATCGGCTTAATCGCTCCTTCAGCCAGCCCCTGGGGAACCGCGTCCCGTTCTCCGATCACGTACCCGATCTGCTCCCGTCTGCCGAACGGGGCCATGACCCGCTTGCCCAGGGATGCGGCTCCCGCTGGGTCCTGCTGGTACGTGAACGCCTGAGCCAGGGGTATATCAAACACCAGATCCACATAGCGGACAGGGGCCATTATGCTTCTCCCTGATCCCGGGCATAGCCCGCATCCAGGACCGCCAAACGTGCACGGAGGGCTTTCAAGTCTTCCCAGGCCGGACGCTTGAGGGATTCGTCCCGCAAGATCGCGCTGGGATGGTAGGTCGCCAGCAGGGGAAGGTCCTGGTATTCGGTAACCTGTCCCCGGAGCCGCCCGATTCCTTCACTGGTATGGAGCAGGGTTTGCGCCGCGACCCTGCCCGCACAGAGGATCATCCGGGGCTTTAGGATGGCAAGCTGCCGGGCAAGGAAAGGAGCGCAGGCCGCGATTTCCTCGGGCTGGGGATCCCGGTTGTTTGGCGGGCGGCATTTCACCACATTGGCAATAAAACAGTTCTGTTCCCGGGAAAGGCCCACTGCGTCGAGCATACGGTCCAGGAGCTGTCCTGCTCTTCCCACAAAGGGCCGCCCCGAGGCATCCTCCTCCGCGCCCGGCCCTTCCCCAATGACCAGTACTAAGGGCCGGAGGACCCCTTCCCCAGGAACCGCCTTGATGCGGTTCCTACCCAGAGGACAGGCCTGGCACTCTCGGACTTCCGCTTCCAGGACTTCCAGGGAGTCCGCCCTGGGTAGGGTCTCTGCAACCGGAAGAACCGGTACCGGATCATCCATACCGGTATAGGCGCCATGCTGCTGGGCATGGCCGTCCCGCAGGTAATCCCCGATGAGTTCGAGGAAGCGGACCAGGCGGATCTTTTGTTCGGCTTTCAGAGGAAGATTTCTTGTATCGGGGGTATCGAAATGCATGCACATTACCGCCTTTTAGGTAAGGCAGTTCCAAAAATGTCAGATTTTGGAACCAGCTCAGGTATATCCCAGTTTTTGTATTTCCTTGACAAATTCATTCAGATCCTCAAAATGCCGGTAGACCGAAGCAAAGCGGATATACGCCACCTGGTCCAGAGCGCCCAGCTTTTCCAGGACCAGATCCCCAATGACCGCGGTTTCAATTTCGTGGTTTATCTTGCCTAACAGGGCTGCGGAATCTTCGATTTCATTGACCAGCCGCTCGATACTCATCTGGGAGACCGGGCGTTTTTCTAAGGCCCGCTGGACCCCTTTTTCAATCTTGTGCCGGTCGAACGGCTCCCGCCGGTGGTCCCGTTTGATCACCATGAACTGTTTCTCTTCAATCCGTTCATAACTGGTAAACCGGCGTCCGCAACGGTTACATTCCCGGCGACGACGTACGGCCTCTCCGTTGGCCAGGGTCCGGGATTCGACTACCTTATCTTCAATAGTACCGCAATAGGGACAGCGCATATTTCACCTCAACCGCTTTCTTCCACTGGTTTACTATACTAGGCTGAAGGGGGTGTTGCAAGAGTGGTTCAGGGTCAGCGCATATAAACAAAAGAGTCCGCGAATGACGCGAATTAGGG
This sequence comes from Treponema sp., assembly GCA_031274565.1. GTDB lineage: Bacteria > Spirochaetota > Spirochaetia > Treponematales > Breznakiellaceae > JAIRLU01. Next base: position 1,593 of record JAISPY010000046.1, on the reverse strand, counting down.
AAGGACCACCGTTCTTAATTCGCAAAAATGAGCGGGTATTAAAGATAAAAAATCCACCGATTACGCTGATTGAGGACCCATGCACGGGTCCTTAACGGATTTTAGCGCATGATTCCTTCTTAATCCGTGTAATTTGTGGACAAAAATTGTTATGTGCACTCGCCCTACCCTGGTAACGACCTTGCCCTCGCTTATGCTTACTGCTATGCTAAGCTCATCTGGTTGGCATGATACCAGGCGTCCGGAGGTAGATGATGAAGATAGGTATCGATACCTTCGCCTGTGAGGGCGGTAAATCGGGGGTTGGTGTTTATGTAACGCAATTAGTAAAAAGAATACCCCCTTCGGGAGCGCTCTATGAGTTATTCGGCTGGGAGGTGGATCGGTTTGCTTATAGCGAAGCAGCGCCGGATATCGAATTTATTCCCCGATACCCGATGGGCGGCAGGATCGTCCCGAAACTCTGGCATATCTTCAGATATCCCCAATTTGCCCGGGATCGCGTCTATAACGCGTGTTTTTTTCCGGCGGCCCATAAACAGCTTCCCTATACGTCTCCCTGTCCTACGGTAGGGGTGGTTCACGATATGGCCGCCTATGCATACGGCCTCTTTGGTTTTGAAAAAACCGGTATGGCCTGTATCTGGCGGTTTCTTCCCAATGCGCTGCGGCGGCTCGACCGGATCATTGCGGTGAGCCATTGGGTTAAACAGCAGTTGGTGGAGCGGGTCAAGGTCAAGGAATCCCGCATTGAGGTGATACCCAATGGGATTGACCATGCCGCGTTTTATCCGCGACCCCGGAACGAGGAAAGCGTGGTGCTTATCCAGCCCTTCAGTTTTCGCCGGCCCTATGTACTCTATGCCTCCCGACTGGAGCATCCCTTGAAGAACCATGTGCGACTCATTGAGGCCTTCGGTATTTTCAAGGAACAGACCAAGTATCCCCATCGGCTGGTCTTGGCCGGCAGGGACCTGCACGGGGTGGAACAGATAAAGGCCGCGGCGGCAGGCTCCGCGTTCAGGAATGATATTTTTTTTACCGGCCATTTCCCCCCAAAAAACCTCCCTGAGCTGTATGCGGGGGCGGATATCGTGGTGATCCCTTCGTTGTATGAAGGCTTTGGCATGGGCGTACTTGAGGCTATGGCTTCGGGAGTGCCGGTTGCCTGCGCCCGGACCGGCTCGTTGCCGGAAACTGCGGAACACGCCGCCCTGTACTTCGATCCCTATAAGCCTGAAGATATGGCAGACCGTATGGTAACCCTCACCACCAATCGGGAGGTATATCGGGAATGTCGCAGGCGGGGGCTTGAACGAGCCGCGGTGTTTTCCTGGGACCGCTGTGCAGCGCGGACCTTGGATCTCATTCAGGAAACCGTCGGCAGGTAGCGGCAGACCCTGCTTGAAACCATACAAAAGTCATACCATGGAACTGGTGCCAAAATCTGATATTTTGGCACGGCCTCAATTAGGGCAACGCTGATTAACTTGACGCTAATCAGCGTTGCCCTATGGTTTTTCTCGTTTTCCTGCGGAAAACTGCGAAAAACCACATTAAAGGAAGCACTGATTTATTCTCGATTGAATAAAT
>JAISPY010000249.1 GCA_031274565.1 Treponema sp. | reverse complement strand
GACACCATCTCCCTGCCCGACTGGGGGAGAAACATAACCGCCGCCCCAACTGCCGGGGATGACTTGACGGGCTGGAAGGACAGTGGTGGAACCATCCACCCGGCAGAGACCCCCTATACTGTAACCGGCGCCGTAACGTTGACGGCCCAGTGGGGTCCCTTCACCAGCACTCAGGCTGTTGGAGACTACCTAGGCTCCACAGGTACCGCTGGTACTACTATTACTGCCCCCATCCCCTTAACGGTGAATATCCCCAGTAGCGAATGGGGAAATCTACTGACTACGCTGCAAAGCAAGAACAAATACGTGGACCTGGACCTTTCGGCCAGTACCATGATGGGAACGGAGTTTGACCCCGGAACCGCCAATACTGGGGAGAAATACATCGTGTCCCTCACCCTGCCTGATGCGGCCCAAAGCATAAAGGCCGGAACATCATTATACAGCGCACCGACTTTTAAGAACTTCACCGCCCTCAAGGAAATAAGCGGCGCGAACGTCACAACCATCGGCAATTACGCTTTCTCTCTCTGTAAGGCGCTGAGTACGGTGGACCTCCCGGTGGCAACCTCCATCGGCGATTACGCCTTCGCTCAGTGTACCGCGCTGAGTACGGTGAGCCTCCCGGTGGTAACCTCCATCGACGATGGCACCTTCAGTGGCTGTACCATGCTGACTTCGGTGAGTCTCCCGGCGGCAACCTCCATCGGCAATTACGCCTTCTACGCCTGTAGCGTGCTGAGTACGGTGAGCTTCCCGAAGGCAACCTCCATCGGCGGGGGCGCCTTCTACAGATGTAGCGCGCTGAGTACGGTGAGTCTCCCGGTGGCAACCTCCATCGGCTATTCCGCCTTCCAGAACTGTAGCACGCTGAGTTCGGTGAGCCTCCCGAAGGCAAGCACCATCGACGAGTACGCCTTCGACGGCTGTAGCGCGCTGAGTACGGTGAACCTCCCGGTGGCAAGCTCCATCGGCTATTACGCCTTCGACCGCTGTAGCACGCTGAGTACGGTGAGCCTCCCGGCGAATTGTACTATATCGTCTGATGCAGAAATACGCGGTAACTTCAAGACCTACTACGACGACCAGGGCAAACGGCAGGGCACCTATACCTTCAACGGAACGACTTGGACAGGCCCCTAAGGGGGAACGCAGCGGCTTGATGCCCTTGATCGGGGACCACGCCGCCGCGGGTAAGCCCCGGCGTCCAGGGGGTGGCGGTCTCTGGCCGGGGAGGGGCGGCTTAGTCCGGGGAATCCCCCGCGGTTCCCCCATCTGGATTACCCCGATTACCAGGACCCGCGCACATAACAATTTTTGTCCACGGATTACACGGATTAAGAAGGAATCACGCGTTAAAATCCGTTACATCCGCGTAATCGGTGGATTTTTATCTTTAAAAATACCCGCTCAGTACGCTCATTTTTGCGTATTAAGCACCGTGGTCATTCCCTAATTCGCGTCATTTCGCGTCTTTCGCGGTCTCTTTTGTGTATATGCCCTCGCCTTGTATAGAACGGGCGATATAGAAAAAAAATACGCATCTGGTATAGTATTAGAAATACGCATGAGGAATCGCTGTGGATCGCCATGAACTGTTACAGAAAATCACGACCTTTCCCTGGATCGTCTCGGAGCTGGCGGATCAGCTCTTGACCGGGGATTTCCGCTCGATCTTCAAAGGTCAAGGCATTGAGGCGGAGGAGGTCCGGCATTACGAATCAGGGGATGATGTTCGTATGATCGATTGGAATGTAAGCGCCCGCTTGGGAACCCCCTATGTGAGAATCTACCGGGAAGAGCGGGAAATGACGGTTTTCTTGGTTTTGGATTGTTCCGCCTCCATGTATTGCGGCGGCGGTCTGATGAGTCCCTTTGATCAGGCCCTGTTGTCCGCCAGCGTGCTCGCCTTTTCCGCGGAAAAAGCGGGACAGTCCGTGGGAGCGCTGTTCTTTGACCGTGCCATTACCGCGGTCTTCCCACCACGGAAGGGAAAGGCCCCTCTCATGGGGATGCTCCGCAAGGCGCTTGCGATTACCCGCGGCGGCCAGGGAAGCGATCTCGGAGCTGCCCTGGCAGGAGCGGGAAGACTCCTGAAACGGCGGAGCCTGGTGGTGCTTATTTCTGATTTTCTCAGCGTACAGTGGGAGCAGGAATTAGGAAATCTCTGCCGTACCCATGAGGTCATTGCCTTGAAAATAGAGGATCCCCTGCAGCAGGATCTGACCGAGCAGGGGATCATGGCCTTGGAGGATCCCGAGACCGGGCTTACCTACCAGGTTCCCCTGTCCTTCCCGACTTTTCGTCTTGCCTGGTCTGCATGGCGTCAGGAACGGCTCAGCGCATGGCAGGGGAGCTGCCGCAGTTCCGGAGCGGCTTTCATGGATATATCCACGGCGGAGGATGCTCCTGCTCGGCTTATCCAGTTCTTCAGGGGCCGGGGAATTTCCCGCAGGCGCATAGGGAAACCCTAACCAGGAGCGGCGCAGGGTGGCTCGTATTGGTCCGGGACTAGGCAAGCAGGTTCTTATCACGGTGTTGGGCCTCGGGTTCTTGGTTTTGGTACCCCCCAGGGGCGCCAGGACCCAAGACTCTTCCGCAGCAGCCCCGCAGCGGCAGCTCCCCTATCTCATACCCCAAACCGTCTTTGTGGGGGATCCAGGCCGCTTGGTCGTGCCTTTGGGTCCAGTCTGGGAGGATTTTCAGCCCCTCATACGAGAACAAGCGGAGACCGAATCCTGGGCATCCCCGGACCTGGTGATCCAGCGGATCGAACTGGAAAACCACGGGGGAACGGTCCGGCTCCTCATCGATCTGGTCGCCTATACGACGGGCCTAGTAGCCCTGCCTGACTTGGCTATCCCGGAGCTTCAATCCCAGGGGATTTCCACCCTCGGGCTGCAGGTACCGATTGCTTCTATCCTTAACCGGGACGGCTTAGTGCTTTCCGGTCCCCTGCCCCCTCCGTCGATTCCTGGTACGGGCATCCTCATATACGGAACTGCGGTGGGCCTCTTCCTGCTGATCCTTACGGGTATTGGTTTCAGGCTCTGGGGGAGGGATAGGCTCAAGGTGCTGCAGGAACGGTTCTCCCGGCGGCGGCTTATCAGATCCCTGCAGCGGATCATCGATGATCTGGGCAAGGACTTAGGGGATGCTGCTTCAGGACACCACGAGCAGGAACTGCTCAACCGCTTATCCGGGGAATTCCGACGCTTTTTGAGCCTTTTTACCGGAATACCATGCCATACGCTGACCGCAGGAGAATTCAGCGCCTTGCCGCCCTTGATACCCTCCCCGCAGGTACCAGAATCAGGAGAAGCCAAACCTCCTGGGAATGACCGCGCCCTGCTTTCGGGGTTCTTTCTCTGCGGGTTCTTTCGCCGCTGTGATACCCTGCGGTTCAGCGGTACCTGCATAAGCCCTGGGGAACTGCTCGGGATTCTCAATGAGCTGCAACGGTTTACCCATACCTTGGACCAGGCTGATAGGGAACGGAACCGACTGATCGGGCGGTCCCCCCTCAAGCGGAAGGGCGCCGCATGAACATAGGCTTTGAATACCCTTTCCTGATCTTCGGGGGATGTATGGCGCTCATCCTGGGGCGCTGCATATCCCGCTTTTTGCGGGATATCGATACGGTGTCTGTTCCCTTGGGTCCTCCAGGAGGGGTCCCCTTTAAACCGCCGCGTAAGCTCGCCTGGTTCATCATCCTGCTCAAGACTGCGGAGTATATCGGTATATTCCTGCTGTTCATCGCCGCGGCAGGTCCCCTGCTTATATCCACCGAGCGGGTATGGCTCAATCGGGGGGCGGATATCATTTTTGTGGTGGATGTGAGTCCCAGTATGGCGGCCTTGGATATGGAAAATCAGAACCGATTTAATACTGCCCGGGATTTGGTCCGCACGTTTGCGGTGAACCGCCCCTCGGACGCCATCGGATTGGTGGCGGTGGGAGAAGACGCCGCTCTCCTCTTACCCCCTACGGTTGACCGGGAAAGCCTTTTTTCCCAGCTTGAGACCTTGCACATCGGTGCATTGGGGGACGGAACTGCCCTGGGCATGGGCCTTGCCATTGCGGCGCTCCATCTGAAGAATTCCGCGGCCCCGCGCAAGGCGGTGGTACTCATCACCGATGGGGAAAACAACGCGGGGGCCCTCCATCCGGAAACCGCCGCGGCGCTGCTTCCGGAACTGGGATCCTCCCTCTGGGTCATCGGGGTGGGAAGCGGCGGGGAAGTACCCATTGATTATATGGATCCCCTCACCAGGATACGGCGGACCGGGACCTTTGATTCCCGGTTTAATCCGGAAACCCTCAAAGCCATTGCCCGGAAAGGGGAGGGGACGTATATCCCGGCCCCTTCCGCGGAGGCATTTGCCCAGGCCTTTTCCCGCATCCACGAAGAGGAGATGACCATAGGCCGTTCAGGAACCATCCTCCGTACCAAGGGATTCCAGGAGCTCTGTATCATAGCCGCCCTGGTCCTCCTGGGTATGGTCAAGGGTATCCGCCGGTATAACGGGGGCGCCTGGGTATGAGTTTTGATACGCCCCTGTGCTTAACCGGTTTTGCGCTGTATATTCCCCTGATCATCCTGGCGGTTCTGGACTATCGTAACCGAGGCCCCTTTCTGAAGCTCGTGGTTGCCTCGGGTGGTTCCGCCGGGGATCCAGTACACCGGCAGCGGCTCCTCAGGGAACTGCAGGGGCGTTTTGCAGCCGCTTCCCTCTGTGAGGGGATCTTTCTCGCCTGTCTCATCATCGCCCTGGCAGGTCCCCGATGGGGGAAGCGGAGCGTGCTGGAATACCGCCAGGGGGTGGATGTGATATTCGCGTTGGATGTCTCCCGCAGCATGCAGGTCCGGGACATACCAGGATTCGCTCCGGAGGGGATTGCTCGGCTTGACCGCGCCCTCCGGATCGCCCGGGACGTGGCAGAGGACTCAGGAGCAATCCGCCTGGGCGCAGCCATTGGTAAAGGCAGGGGGGTTCTCGCGGTTCCCTTAACCTATGATACCGGGGCATTGGTCAGTTTTCTGGAAGGCCTTTCCGGTTCAAGCATTACCGGGCGGGGAACCAATCTGGAGACCCTGATCAACGCGGCTTCCAGTGGGTTTCAGGATGCGTTTCCCACCAGCCGGGAGCTCATCCTTTTTTCCGACGGGGAGTCCCTTTCAGGTTCCCTTACCGCGGCCTTGGACCGGGTTTTGGATCAGGGGATACGGATAAGTGCGGTAGGGTTGGGGACTGAACAGGGCGGACCGGTTCCGCTTGAGTCGTTTCCAGGGCTGGATTTGCCGTCTGCGGAAGAACCCCCCATGAGTTATAGGCAAAGTGAGCGCCTGCGGAACGCGACGGAACGCACCGGGGGCATCTATGTGGATGGAAACCGCGAGGATGCGGCGATGCTGCTCTTGAACCATATCCGCTCATATACGCTTGAGTCCAAGATACAGGACCGGCCTGGGGAAACCCAAGAACGCTGGCGTCTTTTTGTCCTGGTCGCGCTGGTATCCTTAGGGGCTTCCAAAGGGCTGGTCAAACGGCGGCGGCGTCATGGGTAAACGCCCAGGCAGCGCGCGATTTTTTTCCCTTCTTTCTCTTTTTTCTCTGAGTATGCTTAGTATAGCGCTGCTCCTCCTAGCCGGTTCCTGTTCAAGAGAAAAAATAGGAAAAATAGAGAAAAAAATGCGGGGGAAACTCCTCATCATGGAAGGTAATTTTTTCAACTCCCGGAACCAGTATACCCAGGCCATAGCTTCCTACTTACAGGCCCGGAACTATCGCGAAGCCCTGCCGTATGCGGAATTCGGCCTGGGGTCGGTGTATGGTTCCCTGGATGAGGGAGAAGCCGCCCTGAACCGGTTCACCGCGGCGGCAGAAGCCCTCGGGGATCTACCCCAGGGCGCTGATCCGGAATTGGTATATCGAATTCATTACAATATCGGGGTTGTCCGGTTTAAGGCGGAGGATTATGCCGGGGCTGCCGCGGCCTTTAGGCATGCCCTGGAGATCGATGGCAGCCGTATCGAAGCTAAGCGGAACCTGGAGTTAAGCCGCTTATCCCTTGGCCGAAAACCCAGCGCCTCCGCAGTTTCCCCGG
>JAISPY010000239.1 GCA_031274565.1 Treponema sp. | reverse complement strand
ACTTGACCAGTAAACTCGCCAATGAGGGAATGGAGATGAAGTTCCCCAAGGCTCCTCCAAGAGAAGAGAGAAAGAAAACCAGGAGCGCCCGGCTGATACGGTTCCGGTAAATACCCTTGAGACTGGTAACATCCTCGGCAATGCTCTGGGTATCTGAAACCCGGGGTTTACGGAGACTCACTTCCGTAAGCCCTGCAAAAAGCCCCACCCCGATGAAGGGGTTGATGGTAGCGATGGGCGCGCCGAAAAAGGACACCACCATGGAGAAGGGATGCCCCAAGGCGAGGAGGGTCCCCAAGGCGGCTAGGGAACCGTTGAGGAGGGCCCAGCGGAGGAGCATGGCCAGGCTCACCTCCGCACCAGCCCTGAAGAAACCCAGGACCAGGAGGACCCCAATAAGCGCCGGGATGATCCAGCCGGCCATCTTGGAGAGGAGCTTCCGGGGGGGAATGGTATCCAAGTCCGAGACCTCCGCCGTGGCGGTACCGGAGGCTATCTGTTCCAGGTAGGCCTTGATTCCCTGGAGATGCCCGGCCCCCACTACGGCCACCTGTTTCTCCTTCCCGCCTTGAACGCTGGTCCATATTTTAGCCGCTAGATACCGATCCCGTTCATCAATGAGGGTCTCCTTGACCGGAGGCAGGTAATCGGCCAAGGCGGACATCATGTCGTCCAACTCACTGCGGTTTTTCAGGTTCTCAATCTCCGCTTCACTCAACTTTTCCGTGACAAACGCGCTGCTTAAAAGGGATGCCAAGAGTTTGCATTTGTTCCAAAACCCGCAGCAGGCCCAGGCCCGCTGGAGGGTTACCTGCACTTCCCGATCGCACAAGGCATAGGGGATGCCCAGGGCGACCGCAGTTTCCACCGCAGCCTTCATTTCCTCTCCGGGTTTAACCCCCAACTCCGCGCCCATGCGGCGCTGAAAGCTGGATAAGACCAGGTTGGCGATGAGGAGAAAGCCCTTGCCTTCTTTAAAAACCTTGACCACATCCAATTGCTCCCAGGTTTCCTGTTCGCTCATGGATCGGTACCTGCCCGGGTCCAGTTCAACGCAGACCAGCGCGGGCTTCTCTTCCCGGATTATCCGGCTTACTTCGTCAATGCTGTCTCGGGAGACATGGGCGGTCCCGATAAGGATGATTTCCCTATCCTGGAGCTTGAGGGTCATACAGGTATCGTTCATAGGTTCTCCTATGGAAGCACTGATTTATTCAATCGAGAATAAATCAGTGTTTCCTTTAATGTGGTTTTTCGCAGTTTTCCGCAGGAAAACGAGAAAAACCATAGGGCAACGCTGATTAGCGTCAAGTTAATCAGCGTTGCCCTATTGATCTAGGGTAAGGTTTCGCTGTTCAAAAGCCCATTCATTTAAGCGCCATTCCAAAATACGCTGCTGGTTGAGGGTCTTGACCTGTTTAAAATAGGTGTCTGCCAGGGTAGTAATGCCCCGGATATCGTAGTAATGGGCCAGGTAGAAAAACATCTGGGCCTTGGTAGGCTCGTCTTTTTCCTTTTCCAGCCGGGTGATAAGCTCCCCATCCCCGGAGAGGTCGTGGTAGAGCCTGAGCATCCACCATGCGGATGCGTCCCGGAGCAGCCCACGCATGGCCTTTTCCACGAATTGTTTCAAGGCTGGATCCGTGGGTTTTCCTGCCCGCATCCAGGTCATGGTAGCCAGGAGCGCATAGCTGGTTTCCTTGGGGGCCCGATTGTAGGCTTCAAGAAACGCGTCCCTCGCCTCGATCCAGCGGCCCTTTCTCAGATTAAGGATCCCCAGGCCTTCAAAGGCAAAGTAGTAATCCGGTTTGAGCCGGATCACCGCGTTATAGGCCTGTTCCGCCCCGGCATAGTCCTTCATATCCTCCTTAAGGCCCGCACTGTACACGTATGCAAGGAAATTATTCGGATCCAGGGTGACCGCCCGCTCATATTCCTCGAGGGCTTCGGGTTTACGGTCCAAGTCCATCAGCACCGCGCCTCGGTCCACCGCTACCCAGTAATCGGTTCCGGCGATCTGCTTCGCTGCATCCAGGTCTGCCAAAGCCCGGAGGAAAAACCGGGCATTCCGGTACACCTGGGCCCGCTGGATCCGGGGGGTCAGCCATTGGGGAAACAGGCCTATGGCCTTGGTAAGCAGCATTTCGGCGTTTTGAGGGTCCTGGGTAGCCTGGTATACCTGGGCCCTTCCTAGCAGGGCATCCCCATTTTCCGGTTCCACTGCCAAGGCCTGATCAAAATAGGGGGCTGCGGTACGCCATGACCGGGACCGGAGGTATATGGTCCCCAGGGAAACGAGGGCTTGCACATGGTTGGGATCGAGCTTGAGCAGCCGTTCCAAGAGGGTCCGTTGGTCCCGTTCCCTCCCTGCGGCGGCTTCAATGGTGGAGAGCATGAACAGGGCGTCCACATTCGTATTATCCCCGGCAAGGACTTTTTCGGTCAAGGCCCGGGCTTCGTTCCTCCGGCCTGCGGTGTTCAAAATCGAAGCCTGTAAGAGCCGGATCCCTGAGGTTTCCCGATCGCTTGGAGCAAGCTCGTCAAACAAGGCCAAGGCCCCCTCATAATTCTGAACCTGTAAACATTCGGTAACCCTGGTCAGGATGGATTCGATACGGGGCGCGTCATTGGTAAGTGCGAAGACCCCGACGCTCATAGTTCCCAGGATAAGCGTTCCCCCTAGGACCATACCGAACATCATTTTTTTAGTTTTTTCGGTTATGTTCATATTCTTCCTGTTTTTCCTATTCTTCCTATTTTTTCTAAGACCATGAGGCCCCCTCGCATAGGGCAGGCACTCTTTACTATATCGGTAAGTTATGAAATCGACAAGTTGCAAAGCGGGTACATTACATAGTATGATACAAAAAGAGAAACAATGAAAAAGTCTGTATTGCCTCGGCTGATAGGTCTCCTCTTCCTCTATGGTGCGGTATTTGTATTACTGGGAACCATGCAGTTTGCTCATAACGGCGCCTTTACCCGGCAAATCGGAAATCTAGTGGTAAGCGGACGGTACCGTTCTCCTGAATATGGTAAAACCGCTGGGGATACCAATCCCTATCCCCTCTCAGGAGACCTGCTCATTTCCTACGGGGGTATGCGATTCAGTCTTACCAACCAGACTGATGGATTCCGCCTTATAAAGCCTGACGGAACTAAAGAGGCTGTGCTTCCTGAATCTATGACACTCTTCGATACCGGCCTCAGGGTTCAAATTCCCGGGGGGACGGAACTCCTCTTTACTACTACCCACAATGCCGAGGAAAGACCGGAACTCATGATACGGGCGGTCTTAGGGGAGGATATTCTAGGAATGGAGCTACCCTATAAACCCCTCAAAACATCCCGGACCCATGATCGGGGGGATGGGCAGATCGAGGTGGTGGCGGATAGCGGGATGACCTATGGATTTGGCCGAACCTTGGCAGATTCAGAGCGCCGGGTGCTGGCGCTCCACCACGAAGTCCCCTTTATTGCGTACCGGGTCATCCCGGAAGGGGAAACCTTTAAACCCGCAGAGGGTATCATTACCGGTGCTCAGGATCAACAGGCATACGCTGAAATTATAAGCCGCTGGCGGAATCAGAGTTTCACTTTCTGGAAGAGAAGCATTTCCAGCAGTAATAATGAGGATATGGTCATTGCCTATGCCGGAGAAGCGGTAAGCCAGGGGACCTATCGGGAGGCGATTGCCGCGATTCCTTCCGTATTTCTCAATGGAAACCGGCGGACCCACGAGTCTACGGTGTTTCTCGGGCAACTGGATCAGGGACTGCGCTCCCTCGCAACCGTTGAACGGGATAAATTGAATCGGCTTTCCCGGATGCTCAGTGAGCAATCCCTGGAATTCCTCAAAGAGCCTCATGTGTTTGAATACTTTGCGGTACGAGGCCACCAGAACTTACTTGAGGAAGGGGCCAAGGTGGTCCGTTCCTTGGATCCGGTTAGGTTGTCTCCAGACCTTATCCCCGGTATCTTCGAGGGGTATACGGATTGGACCCAGTACTGTCCCACGCTGGAAAACCCCTTTGAAGGGCTTATCAATCAGATGTATTTCATCATTTCCCAGGGCATTAAAAAATCCCTCCTGGGGGACCAGGTGTTTGTGTTTCATGAGGGCATGGCAGATACGGAGTTCAACCTACGGCTGGGGAAGGCCCTGATGGTATACGCGGAAAACGCCGGCGTTCTGGATTGGGCGGCTATAGGCCGCTCTCTTATTCTGTCCGTGCTCTCTCTGGTGGATGATGCAGGAACGGCTCCTGCGGGGCTCCTCATTTCAGAAACCGGAGCCATCAGTGAAGACACCAGTTCCCCCCGACTCAGTTCCGCCCAGTGTTACCGGATATTGACTCCTGGAGAAAATTATCCCCGGGCGATACGTATCAGCAGCACGGGAAATGCGATCTGGGCTTGGACCGCGGCTTCTTCCCTCTCGGTAAGTCAGGGAAATACGATGGTGGACATTGCCGTGTCGTTTCTCGTGGATGAAACCCATTATCTGCTGATCCGCGGTATCCCACGGCCCAACCGAATTCAGATTTACGATATTGATTATCGAACCGCTCCGGACTTTGAACGGTATAATTCCTCCGGCTGGTCTTACTCAGCGTCGGAACAGACCCTGCTCGTGAAGATGCGCCACCGCAACCCGGTGGAACATATCAAGATATTCTACTGATGCGAGGAGCCATTCCTGTACATCCGGGAGAAACCGCGAGGAAAAGAAGTTTTCCCCGCAGGGGGTGCGCATGTTTCAGTACAGCGCCGATAGTGTAGATTGACGATCCTCCCCGGCGGAACAGCTACAGAAGCCGGGGTATCCAAGGGATTCTTGGATACTACCCGTTGCATATTCGTGCTTATGGATCGATTGTCTCTAACGGAACCAGGTTTGTTTCCGCATACTTCCTTTTAAGACTGAGATAGCTTTCTTTACGGCGCTCAAGATAGCCCTCACTATTTTCAGGGGATAATAAAATACCCCAATCGTCATCGGTCGGCAGTTCTTGGTTAAAAATGATCTTAAGCATTTTGTCACTCATTTCTTTACAGTAATGAGCCTCGTCAACAAAATTATAAGGATTAAAATTGTATTTTGCATAGCCGTTGAAGTTATAAAAATCAGTAACTGCTGACATATTTTTTAAATAATCCCAATATAGCGGCGAATCGATTTTTGAAAGTACCGATATAGAACTGGGAGCGATTAGTACGACCAGTTTGATATGGTGCACTATACATTTCCGTTTAATTCTGCTCAATGATTCAAGAACCCATTCGGATGCCGGGAAATCAGTTTCAGATTTATCGGTAAAAATACGCTTGTATTGCCGCTGAAAAAGCGGTACCAGGTTCTTCTCAACAAAACCAAGATTCACTCGTTCTGCGGGACGGTATTGTTCAATGTATTCAATCATTCCATTTTCGTGTACTTGGGGAATAAAAGATTGCCGTCTCAAAAGAATATTGAGCAGAATCGGCGAGCAATCGGCAAGGAGTATATTTTTAAGTTCACCTATCTTTGAAGATAGTTTTGAATCAAGTGTATATATATTTTTGTAGTTGCTTTTTACAGACTGAATTTCCTGTCCATTTAGTTGGAGAATAATGTGTTGTACCTGGGTATGCTTGATAAGAAAATCTATAATCATTTCATAGTCTTCTTGATACCCATGAGGAACACAAAGATTATAGAACGACAATCCGGTGAATCGTGACGTGAGATCCGGATCAATCGTTCCAGTCCGGGACCCGCCGATTATAAATCCATTATAGCGGTGAGGGTTTTCCTTAATGTAACGTAGTTTTGCATTCCGTACGCTTATTCCCTCAAAACCTGATTGACCATAGGGCTGCTCGGTAAAATAGCCATAAGGATCACTCAAACGATTGATTGCCATGATTGCGGTAACTCCTACCAGGCAGACACCGCAGAATACTACACACCATTCTTTAGCAGTCATGCTACCCCCCTCACTAAAATTGAAAATAGAGAAATACCGCTCCGTTATTCATCCTGAGCAGACTTAACCCAATCAGTATTCCGGCAAACAGCAACCAAATCCATGAAATCCTGAATTTGGTTGCCAGGCAGCGTGAATTCGGCATGAACCAGCACAATAATAACCCTATAGATAAGGTGATTATCAGTTTGGGTCCGATGGATGGTACTAAAAAGCCCTGTTCCAGTAGGGACGTAACATGGATCATTCCTTGATACACCTGCCATGCATCGGCAAATGTTGCAGATACGAACAAAACACGCAGGACAATGACGCCTAGCATGGTTAAAACAAAGGCTATCACAAACGGAAAGCGCTTGTGTTTTCGTTTCATCCAACTGGCAGTACAGACAAAAAATCCGTTTACCAATCCCCAGAGGATAAATGTCCAGCCGGCGCCGTGCCAAAAACCACTTACCAGGAACGTTACCATAGTTGCGGTATAATAATTACGATACGGAGAGCCTTTGCAGTATACCTTGCGGAAAATATAATCCCCTAGAAATCGGGAGAGGGTTATATGCCAGCGTTGCCAATAATCCTGAAAATTGCGGGCTTGATAAGGCGAATTAAAATTTTCCGGTATGGTAATGTTAAACATTTTGCCAAGACCAATAGCCATATCCGCATATCCTGAAAGGTCAAAATAATAGGATACGGTGTATTCAATAGCGCACCACCAGGATTCAGAAAATCCAGGGTTGTCAGGAATCGCGTTAAAAAACGTTTGTGCGTGTGTTGTTAACGGATCCGCTACTAGTATTTTCTTTGCACATCCTATTGAAAATAGAAAAAGCCCCACCGCAAGGTTATCCCAGTTGAGCCGCGTATTCGATACATCTTCAAATTGCAGAACCATTTCACGGTGGTGTACAATCGGCCCGACAATAAGCTGCGGGAAAAAGGTTATAAAAAGCAGATAGTCAAGTATGGAATACGATTTAGTAAATCCACTGTATGAATCAACCAGAAACGCAATTAACTGAAATGTAAAAAACGATATACCTATAGGCAATACGATATGCTGTAACGAAATATCGGTATGGGCTATACCATTGATATTGGTGATGAAAAAATTAGTGTATTTGTAATAGCCAAGTAGCGCAACATTCGCCAGAATACCGATAGTAAGCACCGCTTTACGCTGCCTTTTTTCGGTTCCTGTATATAGATTTGATAAAATACTGCCAAAGATATAGTTTCCTACGATACAGGCAAGAAAGACAGGAAAGAACGAGGGACTCCCTAGAGCGTAGAATATAAACGAAGCCAATATAAGCCATAATTTTGCCGCGTATATATACGCAATACGGTTGAGTAAGAAATACCCGATAAAGACTATTGGCAAAAACAGAAACATAAATCCATACGATGAAAAAATCATGGTACTCTTTCTTCTCCTTAAAAAATAAGTAGTAAATCTGCTCTGTAAAGCAAAAAAAACGAAGCGTATACCAAGTAATAAGGAATGTTGTTTCTTCCTCCGTGATTTCAGAGGTTTAGCTTCGTTTTACAAGCAATACCTCCTTTTCAGCACCGGCAAATACGGTACCAGGCCGTATATGAGTACGCCAATCGACCGCCGATACCTGCGGAATTAGACCTATAAAGAGATGGGACTGTCGAGATATGAATACAACTGTATATAACAGAAAAAAGAAGATTAAAAATCTAAGAAATAAACCAATCCATACGGGGGGGGGGGGGGGGGGGAAAAAAAAAAGTATAAACCCAGCAAATACCTAAAAAGTCC
>JAISPY010000209.1 GCA_031274565.1 Treponema sp. | reverse complement strand
TTAAGATTGTCCATCACCAGAACTATTGTTTCCGCATCGGGAAAGTCCCCGTCTACCCGTTTTTTAATCTGCCCTGCCCAATCGGCCCGGGTGCGGCGTCCGCTTATCTCTGCCCGCCGCCATCCCCGTAGGGGAGCGGTAACCATAACGATCTCAGCCGTTCCGTTTCGTACATACGTCGTGTCAAACCGCTCGCTCTGGCCTGGTTCGGCCGGAAGGGAGTCTGCGTCTCGCCTAGCAACGGTTTCGGGCATTCGTCCATGCATACCAGGGGATACCGGGGTCCCTTCAAGGATGACCAACCGGTCGCGTATCAGGCGTAAGGTCCCGTGAGCATAGCCCTCAGGTTTGGGCGAACACACCAAGACGATCAGCCGCGCCTCCTCCTCCCCTGGATCGCCCGTGGCCGGTGTCCGTGGGGTTTTCCTTCTAGAGCTGCCTCAAACCCTTCTTCGACAAACCGCCGCCGCAGATTTTCTATCCCGCGCCGGTGCATCCCGGCCCGCTCGGCTACCTGTTCATCAGCCTTTTGCTCGTCGGTAAGTAGCAGGACCTGTGCCCGTTTTCGTTTGCGGGCGCCGTGTTTGCCTTTATTGATGACGGCTTGCAGATGTTTCCGCTCTTCCTCCGTCAGCGTTACTTTGTATTTCTTGGTCATAGTTTCCCTCCCAACTTAGACACTATGACCATTATTTTATCGTATATTATTCACATCACTGCTGTCCGGTATAAATAGGGAAAAAATAGCTTGTATTTTGACCCTTCAGCTGGTATAAAGAAATCACCACAACTCATTATACCAGAAGGAAATACAAGCTACTTCTTTTTTCTCTTATTTATACCGGACAGCAGTGATTTTCATCCAAACCCACATAAGCAAAACCAATATTTGGATAAAAAAATTCCGTGATGTAGTAGCCATACTAACCTGGATGCTAAATCTGTTCTTCTTTAGGAATTATACCTACAAATAAAAGCGCAATCCCACATAAACCTACAACGCCTCCTATGGTATCTCCTTGTACAAAAGAACCAATGCGGTCCATTGGTTATCAACCGCTCTTGTAGCTTAATCCGCCAGGGCCAAAAGACTGGACTCAATAAAGTTCAATAAGCGATCTTGTAATAAATCCACTGCCAGCCCCAGAGACCCAAGGTAACTCTTCCACTGCTCCACAAACAGGATCACATGCTTCCGCTCCAGGGGAAGCCGCTTCCCTTGGAGCAGGGATTCGGTGTTCCTATCCTGCAGTACCCGGTCCCCGGTAAAGACAATCCGTATATCCGTAAGCACGTTCTTTTGATTACGGAGGATAAGCGCCATCACCCCCCCTCCTGCTCCGCTGGTATCGGGCTTACATTTCTTATATGCCGTATAGGTCCACGGCTCCAGGGGTATGCGGATCCGGGTTAAGAGTTCCTGGGGACCTAAGGGCAGGGGACCCTGATAGGAATAAAACCGGGAGGTGGAAATCCACCGGGCGGAAGCCGCGCTGCGTAATTCGTAATGCGCGTCCAGGGCAATCATCGCCGCGGTAGCGTCCATCCTGTGGCTTGGCGTACAAAGATGTCCTCCGATGGTGGCCAGGTTACGGATTTGCGGCCCCGTAATACCGGCTAAACACTGGATCAGTACCTCAGGAACCACTTTCCCCAGGTTGATGATCTCATTCAAGTGTACCATGGCCCCAATCTCCAGGTACCGCTCGGTTCTCGTAATCCGGCGCAGATCTTCCAGCCGGTCTAGGGAGAGGATGTGCCGGGGGAACCGGGGTATAGGGGTCCCCTGGCAGCGGAGGAATTGGGTTCCCCCGGCAAAGGGCTGGGCATCGGGAAACCGCTCCCAGCCGCTGAAGAGCTCCTGAAAGCTCGCCGGAAATAGTACCGGATCATGCGCCGCGTCCATATAATCTCCGCTGCCTCCTATCCGCTATGGCTTGGACCGCTGCCACGAGGCTTTCCGGTTCAGTACAGCGGCAATGGATCCCCCGCAGTTCCGCCAGGATATCCGGGCGGGAACGGGGCCGGGGGTCTTTGGCAAGGATGGCTTCCATGGTTAATATTTTTCCGCTGTCGCAGTATCCGCAGGTTGCAACCCCTGCTGCGGCAAATCCTTTGATGATGTCCTGGTACGCCTCGGTTTGGGAAAACCCTTCCAGGGTGATAATGGTACTGTCCTGTACCCGAAAGGCCGGGATCAGGCAGGACTTGGCCACATTGCCGTTAAAGATAATCGAGCAGGCCCCGCAGTCTCCGGTCAAACAGCCGGATTTTGCCCGTACCAGGGAGAACTGTTCCCGTAATAGATCGATGAGCCGGGTATGCGGATCCGTGCAAACTGTTACCGCTTCGCGGTTGAGGGTGAATCCTATAGTCATATGCTTCCATACGCCTCTACTTGTTTTCGCTGATGTTCCACTTCCCAGACTTCTTTCGCCCCCAGGGGAATGGTTTCAAAAGGATGATCCATGGCCTGGGAAACCGCCTGGACATAGGCCGCGGGAATTGTACTAAAGGGCAATTCCCCGATACCCTTAGGGTCCCCGGTATCAGGGCCAATGAAATCAACCTGTATGGGGGGTATGTCTTCAGGGTCCGGGATAGCATAGGTATAAAACAAGTGCTCAGGGATTTTCCCTTCAGTATAGAAGATCCGTTCCTGGCTTGCCCATCCCAGGGCCTGGACCGCGGAATGGCTCAGGGCGAGCCGGGCCTGCTTTTCCGAAAGGATCCTGCCTCCTGCTATCCCCAGCCAGCCCCCCCGTATCTTGGGGGTATATGCTATAGGGTCTATGGCTACCTCCACCACCGCGGCACCCCATCCGAGCCGGGCAAGGGCATGTTCGTCATAGAGTCGGGTCAAGGGGACCGGGCTGTTCCCTTCCCAGGGTACTTTCCATGAAGGCCGAGTGGACTGATGCACCCTAATCGGCAGGGGATCCTGGGACCGCTGTTTCTGTATGGCCCGGCAGGCCTTCTCCAGCAAGAGGGTAAGCTCCGCGATATCCCGAACCGCGCGGACCGGACCGGAATCTGAGACCTTCTCGGCAGCGCTTCCGCGGATCCGTATCCGTTCCCCATCAATCGAAAGCAGATCCCCGGCGATCTTCCGCCAGAGCCGGACGCAGTCATCATTTGGTTCTCCCTGTTCGACTGAACCGACCAGACTGGTGCATATATCCAGGGAGCCGTCTTTTTCCAGGCTTACTTCCACCGTAGCGGAACCCCCCGGGTGGTACAAGAGGCCGCTCCCCTGATACGCTAGGGCAATGCCTATCCCCCGAAGACGCTCATCTTTTACTGCCCAGGAGGTTCCCCGGCGATGCCTGCGGAGCAGCTCATAGGCAGCCCATTTCCGGTAATAATCACTGGCAGCCGCAGTAGTATCAATGATTGTTTCTACCGGAGCGGCCTTTACCGGAACCCCGATGGCAAGGGAGCTATGCTTCGGGAATAGATGCTGTTTTCGCCATGCTGCAGGATCCTGCTGGAGGGCATCGGCAATCCGGGAAACCTGCCGTTCTATGGCAAAAAAACCCTGGGATAATCCGAACCCTGAAAACGGACCCTGGGGGGGGATGTTGGTGGTAAACGCCGTTCCTTCGAGTTTAACCGAGGAAACAGTATAGGCCCCTAAGGCGCCGAGGCAGGTCTGATCCAAAATTTCATCGGTAAAGACCCCCTGGGCGCCTAAATCAGCTTTCACGGTGATTTCGGTTTCCAGGATTTCCCCTGCTTTTCCCCAGGTACTGCGTATGGCTATCTCCGTGCAGTGGCGTTTCGGAGAATACCGGAAGTCCTCTTCCCGGGTTAATACCAATTTTACCGGTTTGTGGGTGATGCAGGCCCCCAGCGCGGCCTGGCAGGCAATGAGGGAGGGGTACCACAGTTTCCCGTCCAGGTGCGTCTCCAAAGCGGAAGATACCACGGTTACCGCATCCAGCGGGAGCTGCAATACCTGGGATACGGACCGTTTAACGTGCCCGGGCCATTGGGTAGCGGTATGAATCACTATTTTTTTCAAAGAACCGGTTTCCTCGGAGTATACCGCCACTGCCCCGTGGGGGTCCGCATACCAATGCTCCTGGATTCCGGTGTGATAGATCCCCTGGAGGGTAGCCGGTGGCTTTTCCGGATCCGAATCATCCGGGGGAGGAGGGATACCTGGTGAAAGGATAGTCCGTTCCGCTAACACTCCTTCATGAGCCGGCATATCCTGGAAAAAGACCGGGATATCCTCATCGGCGATGACCGTACACCGGGCAGCGTATTCCTGCAGTTTTCCCCTATCCGGTCCCACCAAGAGGGCCACCGGTTCACCTATATACGAAAGCGCCTCCACCGCGAGGATCCGTACTGGGAATTCATCCACCTGATTCATACCGGGAATATCCTTCCCCTGAATAAGGGTATACTCCGGAGGCAGATGCGGACACTCGAGGGCTATGAGGCGCCCTTTGGCAATAGGAGAGCGTATGGTCAGGGCAAAAAAACTGCCCGGTAGCATAATATCATCCACAAATAACGCGGGATTGTTCAATACCGTTCCCCATCCTTATGGTAAGTATATACCGATGTATCGCATTTTGATATGGGGGCCAGCGCATAGAAACAAAAGCGTCCGCGAATGACGCGAATTATGGAATGACCACCGTGCTTAATTCACAAAAATGAACGTCATGAGCGGGTATAACGATAAAAAATCCACCGATTACGCGGATGTAACGGATTTTAGCGCGTGATTCCTGCTTAATCCGTGTAATTCGTGGACAAAAAATTTTATGTGCGCTCGCCCTGATATGGGGGCCGAGGCTCCCCTGGATAGTGGGGAGGGACATCGCAAAAAGTCCCTGCGCCCCCTAACATGGTGCGCTGCGTTTATCCTGCATACGGTATACGCCCTTGTCCTACCGGGAGGATAACCCATAGAACCCTGCGGTCTGTGGATTGCCCCTATACATACGCTCGTGTATAGTAAGAAACCATGAGTGAAACAGACATTACCCTTTATATATCCGAAGCGGGTGATGACGCTTACGAAGGTACCCAGGAGCGTCCCTTATGGAGCGTGGCCGCAGCCGTGCTTGCTATCCGGGGAAAGCCTTACAAAACCGCTACCTTGGTTATTTCGGGTTCCATCACCGAAGTTGCATCCCCGAACGGGATGATTGCTATAACAGGAGACGGCTTACCTACTATTATCCTACGCGGGGAGAGCAAGGAGCATCTTGGGATACTCAATGCTCAAGGGCTTGACAAGCGGGTACTGTATATCTCAGACGGTAATACCCTATTCCTGGAACGTCATATCGTTATATGCGGCGGTCGTACCGATGCCAGCGGCGGAGCGGGTATTGCCATCGAAGGGGGTACCCTTATTATGAAAGATGCCGAAATATCCGGCAACGATGCGGGATCCGGCATGGGTGGCGGGGTGTATGTGGGTAAGGATAGCGAATTCATCATGTTGGGCGGTTTATTGACGAACAATACCACCAACCTGCACGGCGGCGCGGTGTTTCTGGATAACGGCGGAACATGCACCCTGATCGACGGCACGATTTCCGGCAATAAGGCATACGTTTCCGGGGGCGGCATTTTTGTAGGCATAGACGCTGAGTTTGTCATGAACGGCGGGGTCATTGCAGATAATTGGGCAGGGGGTGAGCATACCGTCCTGCTTATGGGTATGCCTATCCCCTCCGGTATGGGCGGCGGCGTGTATGTTTGTACCAGCGGGCGCTTTACCATGCGTGGTGGTAAAATCCGCGAGAACCGCGCCATAGCGATTCGGGAAGATCCGCATAACGCCGGGTCAGGTGGTGGCGTGTACGTTGATCGGGGGGGCGTTTTTACCCTTGAAGCGGGAGCCATCCAGCAGAACGGGGTGACCCATTGGGGTGGCGGTGTGTATACCGAAGGCGCCTTGACCCTCCTCGAACAGGGGGCAATCCAAAACAATGTGGCCCGTTTAGGGGGCGGCGGTGTGTATATAGCGGGCAAGCATGGCGGTGTTTTTACGATGCAAGGGGGCATAGTGATGCGTAACTTCACCGCCGGTTCTGGCGGCGCGGTCCATGTTACCGAGCAGGGGGTTTTTACCTTGGAGCAAGGACTTATCGCAAAAAACTTCGTTACCGGGCTGGGACATGCCTTAGCCATCAGCGGCCTGGTTACCATAAACGGCGGGGCGGTATTTGATAACCAGAAGCCAAAAAATGCGGATACCCCGCAAGAGGATTCCCCCCAATCTGCGGAACAGGCCGCTCCTGCGGTCGTCATCGAACCTACCGGAACATTGATCCTGCGAGGCGGGGTTGTGGAGGGCAAAATAGCCATGAAAGACCCAAGTCAATTCGAGGACCTGCGGGAGGATTAAAGATAAATCTGCGGATTAAGCGGCTCTGCTCTATGCCGGATGCTTGGTAAGGTTCCGTACCCAGCGGTTCTTTTTAAAGAAATGCCGGGCCACCCCATATTTGGCCAGATCAGAAATTTTTAAGAGGGCGAACATCAGCACCGGATCCAGGGTCGTGCCCAAGGCTAGGATAAAAGCCCCGGGAACAAACAAGAGGGTATTCACCGAAACATCCGCATACATACCAGTGGCGGTATCTCCCCCGGCGCGGGAGATGGCAAACAAGGCGTTGAGCAGGCTCCACAGGGGAAGGTATACCAGGATGACATACACCAGTCCCAAGCTGATGCTTCGCGCGGCCAGGGTGAGATTGCTGAATACCAGGGGGATGAGCAGGGTAGTCGCCGTTGCCCCCACAAGCGCGACTATACACCCCGCCACCACAGAGCCGGATTTGATCCATTCCGCCTTGATCTGCGCTTCCTCTAATTTTCCTGCCCCCAGGGTTCCGCCTATCACCACCGAGGCAGTGATCCAGATTCCCCCGAAAAGCAGGAAGAAGATGTTCGCCATGGTCCAGCCTGCGGCCATACCTGCAACAACCTCGGCTCCGCCCCTGCCGTTGTAGAGGGCGGTCATGATGGTCTCGGAACTGATCCAGGAAGCCTCAGAGAGGAACATCATCGCGGATTTCCTGAGGATTTCCCGAATGAGCCACGCATTGCTATGGAAGATGGTCCTGAAACCCGCAAAAAAAGGTTTTCTTTGCGCCGGCTGCGTATGGATATAAAGGAAGAACAACCCGACTTCAAAAAACCGCGCGATGATGGTGGCCAGGGCTGCGCCGGCCACCTCAAACCGGGGAGCGCCCAGGTTTCCATAGATAAGCAGCCAGTTCCCAGCGGTGTTCACCACCGTGGCGGCCACGGAAATCACCAGGGGTATCTTAGGAAGCCCTATCTCCCGGAAGGAGGTTCCAATGGCTATGGAGAGGGCAATAGGAAAGAAGGTAACTGCGGAGAGCCGCAGATAGCGGGCGCCGATGCTCACGATGGCTTCCTGCGCCCCATTACCCATGGTCATCATGGCGAGCATCCGTTCCGGAATGGTCCAACAAAGCCCAGCATACAGGACCGACACCGAGCAGGAGAACAGCACCTTGAACCGATAGGCGTTTTTCATGCCTTCAGTATCATGTGCTCCGTTGAACTGGGCGAGATAGATGCCACCGGCTCCGCAGACCGCGTTGATGATGACCAGGGCGATGAAGTTGAGTTGGTTTGCCACGTTCACCGCAGCCATGCTGATGTCTCCCAAGCCGGCGACCATGAAATTGTCGATGAGGGAAACCATACCCATGATGAGTTGCTGCACCATCACCGGCAGGGCGATATGCAGGACTTCACGATAAAAACTAAAAGGACCAAGACGTTTTATAGATAAGCGCATATAGTACTATACAAGTATGCCTTATTATGCGAGAAATAGCGATAGCCAGGAGGTTGGTATGGTGGTGGTAATCAAAGGGGCGGGGGATCTTGCCTCGGGTATCGCCTTACGGCTTTTTCATGCTCGTTTTACGATTATTATGACCGAGATCGCCGCTCCCACCGCAGTCCGAAGAACCGTTTCCTTTTCCGAGGCGGTTATCCAGGGAAAGACCTCGGTAGAGGATGTAACCGCACGCTTGGTCCAAGACGACGCAGCCCTGAAAGAAGCCCTTGAGGGGGGATATATCCCGGTGCTGGTGGACCCTGCAGGAACCCTGGTGCAGCGGTTTGCGCCGGAGGTCCTGGTTGACGCGATTATGGCGAAACGAAACCTGGGTACCCGTATCAACGATGCGCAGGTGGTCATCGGCGTAGGTCCGGGGTTTACCGCCGGGGTCGACTGTCACGCGGTAATTGAAACCCAGCGGGGTCATCACCTTGGCCGGGTCATTACCGAAGGAGCGGCGATACCGAATACAGGGATTCCCGGGGATATAGGGGGATACACCCGGGAGCGGCTGCTCAGGGCTCCTGCGGCAGGTCTATTTGAACCCCACAGGCGTATTGGCGAGTGGGTACATAGGGGGGACCGGGTGGCCACGGTTTCAGGGTTCCCGGTTCATGCGAAGGTGGATGGGATCCTGCGGGGGATCCTGCCAGCGGGGATTGCCGTTACCCTGGGGATGAAAGTCGGGGATGTGGATCCCCGGTGCGAGTTGTCCCATTGTTTTTCCGTGTCGGATAAGGCGCTTTCAGTGGCCGGCGGGGTACTTGAAGGGATCCTCCGGTTTACCGGCGGG
>JAISPY010000198.1 GCA_031274565.1 Treponema sp. | reverse complement strand
CAACACCGGCTCCTGCGATGCAGGCCAATCCGGGTATCACGGTGCGCTTATTGACCGACGCCACCGGGATCGATGATAAGTCGTTCAATGCGGCGGCATGGCGGGGGATCCTGGCGTTTTACGGGGATACTTGGTACAATGCCCGGCAGCGGGGCCGGGCCTACGATGTGGTAACCGCCCAGACCCAGGATATGTATATTCCCAATCTCAGGCAGGCTACGGATGAGGACTACGACCTCATCGTTGCCACGGGCTTTACCTTTGCCGATGCGGTAACCGAGGTGGCCAAGGGTAATCCGAATCAGAAATACATGATCGTGGATGTAGACTCGGTCAACCTTCCCAATGTTTTGGAAGTGATCTTTGCCGAACATGAAGGATCCTACCTGGTAGGGGTTGCGGCGGCCCTCAAAGCCAAGGCTGACGGCATCGTAGATCCCAAATTCGGCTTCATCGGCGGGGTTCCCGGGGCAACGATCACCAAATTCGAAGTCGGGTTCGTACAAGGGGTGCTTTCGGTGCTTCCCGATGCTCAGATCCTGGATTACTACGTCAATAGCTGGGGCGAACCGGCCCTTGCCAAGACCCAGGCAAAGAACTGGTACGATTCCGGGGTCTACGCCATTTATTCCGCCGCCGGGGGCAGTGGCAACGGAACCATCGCCCAGGCCAAGGAATACCGAATCCAGGGTAAGAATGTATGGGCCATCGGGGTTGATTCGGATCAGCATGAAGATGGCCTGTATACCGCGACCGAATCAGCGGTGCTTACTTCTATGATCAAGCGGGTTGAAACCAGCTTGATCTATGGCCTCAAGGCGGTACAAAATAAGGTCTTCAAAGGGGAAGTGATTAGCTTGGATGTGAAAGCCGATGGGGTGGGGTATTCCACTGCCAATGCGGCCTTATCCGCGGATATTAAAAACCAGCTTGAACAGGTGAAGCAGCAGATCGTGGCCGGCGCAATCAAAGTAGCCGCCACCTATGCGGAAGCCCGGGCCCTGCCCGGCTTTCCCCAGAACCTGAAAGCCGTAGACGATTAGCCTATGGAAGCACTGATTTATTCAATCGAGAATAAATCAGTGCTTCCTTTAATGTGGTTTTTCGTAGTTTTCCGCAGGAAAACGAGAAAAACAATAGGGCAACGCTGATTAGCGTCAAGTTAATCAGCGTTGCCCTATAGTACCTACGGAGAGCAGGGGCGCCTGCTCTCCCGCTTCATGGGGGGCGTTCATGGCTGAACCTGCTATTGAAATGGTGAATATCACCAAGATTTTCCCCGGAGTCATTGCCAACGATAAGGTTACCTTTACGGTAGACCACGGTGAAATCCATGCCCTGCTCGGGGAAAACGGCGCGGGGAAATCGACCCTCATGTCCATTCTCTTTGGACTCTATGAACCGGACGGGGGGACCAATAAGATCCGGGGAAAGGAAGTGCGGATCCGCAGCCCCAATGACGCAACCGCCCTCCGTATCGGTATGGTACATCAGCATTTCAAGCTGATACACAACTTTACGGTTACCGAAAACATCGTCCTAGGACTGGAATCCCGCACTAGATGGGGAAACCTGGATCTGAAAAGCGCGGAGAAGCGGGTGCAGGCGCTTTCGGAAACCTATGGCCTTGCGGTCGATCCCCGGGAACGGATCGAGCAGATCACCGTGGGTATGCAGCAGCGGGTGGAAATCCTCAAAATCCTGTACCGGGATGCGGATATCCTCATTTTTGACGAACCCACTGCGGTGTTGACCCCCCAGGAAATCGACGAACTCTTGGCCATTTTCCGCAGACTCAAGGGAGAGGGAAAAACCATCGTGTTTATCACCCATAAACTCAAGGAGATTAAGGCTGTGGCGGATCGCTGTACGGTGCTGCGCCGGGGGAAATCCGTGGGAACCGTGCTGGTACGGGACGCGGACGAACAGGAGTTGGCGGAAAAAATGGTAGGCCGTCGGGTGAACTTCAAGCTGGATAAGCAGGTCCCCCATCCGGGGGAGCGGATCCTCAAGATTGAGGACTTGACCGTACTCGGCGCTAAGGGGGTGCCGGCGGTCAAGAACTTCTCCCTCGATGTCCGGGCAGGAGAGGTGGTGGGAGTTGCCGGGGTGGACGGCAACGGCCAGGCAGAGCTGGTGGCCGCCATTTCCGGGCTTCTGCCAGTTAAATCCGGGCGAATCTTCCTTAAAGGAAAGGACATTTCCAAAGAAAGCATTAAAAACCGCAATGAATCGGGGATTGGGTTTGTCCCGGAAGACCGGCATAAATACGGCCTGGTGCTGGATTTCCGGCTGGACGAGAATATCATCCTGAAACGGTTCCGCCAGGAGCCGTTCTCCAATGCCTTGGGGTTTTTGCGGTTTCCCCGGATCGTGCAGCATACGGAAGAGTTGATCCGCCAGTTCGACATACGGGCGGGAAACGGCCCGGCAACCTTCGCAAAATCCATGTCCGGCGGGAATCAGCAGAAGGTGATCATATCCCGGGAGTTGGATCTCTCTCCAGACCTGCTCATCGTGTCTCAGCCCACCCGGGGGCTCGACGTGGGGGCCATCGAATACATACATCAGCGTATCCTGGATGAACGGGATAAGGGGCGGGCGGTGCTTCTGGTATCCTTTGAATTGGATGAAATCTTGGGACTGTGTGATCGTATTGCTGCGGTTTCCAAAGGTTCTGTGGTGGGGATCGTCCCGGCGGCAGAGGCGGACGAGCGCCGTATCGGGGCCATGATGGGAGGCATCGGGGAGCGTGTCTATGGCTAAACGGTTTCGGGCTTCCGCAAAACAGCGGGCGGTCATCTGGGAGCAGCTCCTGAGGGTATTCACCGCTTCCGACGGCCTCGTATCCGTGACGGTGGTGATCTTGGGATTTCTGGTGGGAACCCTGCTGATCCTGGCGGTGGGGAGGAGTCCGGGAGGGATGTACTCTGCTATCGTCCAGGTGATGTCTGGGTTTGATCTGCGCCGCTGGACCGAAGCGGAAGGGCCCCTTGCCCAATGGCTCACCAACACCCTGGGGGTGGCAGTACAGGTACCCCGGTGGAACGTGCGGTATATCGGGGAATGGCTGGTCATGTCCATGCCCCTCATCCTTTGCGGGCTCTCCATGGCCTTTGCCGCCCGGACCGGCCTGTTCAATATCGGCGCGGAGGGCCAATACATCGTGGGCCTTACTGCGGCTCAGTTCATGGCCCTCTATGGTCCGCCGATTCCGGGGCTTCACTGGGTCTTGGCAGTAAGCGCTGCCCTGGCTGCCGGGGCCTGCTGGGGGGGGATCGTGGGGTTCTTGAAAGCCCGGTTCAATGTATCCGAAGTGGTGGCCACGATTATGATGAACTACATCGCCTTCTATGCCTCCCGGTACAGTACCATGCAGATTCCCGGGGCCAATACCTTTCAAACCCCTCCCCTGCCGCCCACGGCCCGGCTGGTAAGTCCGTTTCTGGAATCCATCACCAACGGATCCCGGCTGAACTACGGCCTGTACCTTACCATTGGGGGGATCTGGTTTTTCTGGCTCGTGATGGGAAAGACCCGATTCGGCTATGCCCTGCGGGCCACCGGGCTTAATAAGGACGCCGCCCGGTACGGAGGCATCAGTGTACAGGCGAGTCTCACCGCATCCATGGCCATTGCCGGAGCCTTTGCAGGGCTTGCAGGGGCGGTAGTCTCCCTGGGGGTGTTTCCTGCGGGCCGGGTCCTCTCGGTGCAGGATGGTTATGGTTTTGACGGTATTGCCGTGGCCCTGGTGGGGAACAGTACCGCCGGGGGAACCGCGCTTGCGGGACTCCTCTTCGGTATGCTCAAATCCGCCCAGCCCCTGATGCAGTCCCGGCAGATCCCCAAGGAGATTACCGCGATTATCATGGGTCTGGTGGTGGTCTTCATATCCCTCCGTGGGGGGGTGCGGATCATCATCGACTGGCAGCTTAAAGAAAAAGCCCGTAAAGAAAGGATAGGCGAATGATAACTACCTTGGTACAGATGCTTCCCTCAACCCTCATGATCGTGGCCCCCATCTTGATTGCCGCCACAGGGGGCCTCATCAGTGAGCGCTCCGGGGTGGTCAACATCGCTCTGGAGGGACTCATGGCTATCGGTGCCATGATTGCGGTTACCTCCCATGTGTTCCTGGAAAGCGCCATCGGGTTCTCTATTCCCTTGGCCCTGTTCCTGGCTGCCCTAGGGGGCTGTCTTTTCTCCCTCATCCATGCCTTTGCGTCCATAAGCCTCCAGGCAGATCAGGTGATCTCGGGAACCGGCATCAACCTCCTTGCCACGGGGATAACCGTTTTCTTTTGTCAGCTCCTCTTCCGTATGGATCGGACCCTGAATCCGAAACTGGGGATGATGCCCGGCCCAGGGGGTATCTATCCTACGGTATGGATCGCCCTGGTCATTTTAGGGATTACCTGGTTTGTCCTCTACCGGCGGCCCTGGGGACTGCGGCTCCGTTCCTGCGGTGAACACCCCCAGGCCCTTGCCGCCGCCGGGGTGAACGTGCTGCGGATCCGGTACATCGCGGTGCTTATTTCCGGGGCTTTGGCAGGACTTGCGGGTGGCTGCATCGTGTTGACCCAAGATATTCAGTACACCGTAAACACGATTAACGGCAAAGGTTTCATTGCCCTGGCTGCGGTGTCTTTTGGCCGCTGGCTTCCCCTGGGGATCCTGGGTTCTTCTTTCCTATTCGGCGCTTCTTCGGCCCTGGCGGTGAATATCATCAATATCAAGGTACTGCAATTTCTCCCTTCGGAATTCTTCAACACCTTACCCTATCTTATCACCTTGGTAACGTTGGTATGTTTCAGCGGTAAGGATTACGCGCCTCGGGCTGCGGGGCAGCCCTATGATAAGGGGAAACGGTGAGGCCCTTTGCCCTGATTGGAGGGGATCAGGGCAAAGCGGAGGTTCCTATGGCAATGATACATATCTAACGCCCGTCTGGAGCCTGTTGCAAACAGGGGTGCACTAGCCGGAAACCAAGGTTGGTAGAACGGGCATTCCCGCTAGAGCGGTTCCAGCCCCCTTGCAAGCAATTTCCTTTCCAGGGATACTGAACCCGATACCCCCAAGGAGCCGCTATGATCACCGATTCTTCCCCATGCATCGATTGGCATCAGGGCTTTTTTAGCGCCCTGAAACTCATCTTTCAAGACTATCACCATGTCCTGGCATTCCAAAGTGAAGTCCCCCTGAATACCAAACAACTGCGTATCGATGCGGTGATCACCAAAAAGAACCCCCTGGCGGTCATCAACAACCCACTTGCCGGGATATTTAAGCGGATAAATATCCTGGAGTACAAAAGTCCGGAGGATTACCTCTCGGTGGATGCCTTGTACAAGGCCATAGCCTATTGTTACCTCTATGCCTCCCTGGAGCATCATGCGATTGTGGAGATAAGCCTGAG
>JAISPY010000164.1 GCA_031274565.1 Treponema sp. | reverse complement strand
CAGCAATTCCTTCTGTCCCATTACTAGTCTCCCGGCCATCCTGTCCTCCTGCCGCTATTCTAGCAAAGGGGTCATTTCTATTGCGTTTACCTGAGGACATTATCATTGCGGTTTAACATAGCCCTGTGAGTGAAAAGAGGAAATTATACCCCTTCAATCATAAGGAATTACTTTACCCCCGTATCCCTCTTTCTACACAATTATGCTGTGTATTATAAGAAACTACCCAATTCAGTTGGTTTTTTACAGGATACAAGCGTCTACTATTTCCTTGTTTGGCAGAGTATAATTTTCCCTGCTCTTTCACACGCCGATACGCAATCCGCAGCAGGGGATAGGTATATGCAAACCGTAGTAAGTACGGCGTGTTTTACGCCGCTGAAAAAGGCTGCGGGGCAGGAATAGGGAATGATACAGTGCGTTTATCCTGTAAGCTGCGGGCCTTGTATTTCCCGCTGGTCTATGCTAACCTTATGTACCATAAACTCGTAGATGAAAGGGAGAGGGACATGAAGCAGCATGTGGTGTCCGCATTGGTGGAAAATCGGGCAGGCACGTTGAGCCGGGTTTGCGGACTCTTCAGCCGCCGGGGGTTCAATATTGACAGCCTGACAGTCGGGGAGACGGAGGATGCCTCCATCTCCCGGATGACCATCGCGGTAAGCGGAGATGATTCAGTGCTTGAACAGATTATCAAACAGCTCGGTAAACTGGTGGATGTGATTGCGGTGCAGGAACTGGAACCTTCCTCGTGTATACGCCGGGAGATCGTGTTGGTAAAAATTGGTGCGGATGAAACGACCCGGCCGGCGGTTCTGGAAATCGCCGGTATTTTCCGTTCGCGCGTGATTGATGTATCCCCGGTTACCCTTACCATCGAGGCCACCGGGGACCGAGTAAAACTCGACGGCCTCCTCCTACTCTTACGCCCCTACGGCATCATGGAACTTGCCCGCACCGGCATGGTTGCGCTGGAGCGGGGTTCCCGAGTGCTGGCAGTACCTTCGGCAGCTTCTTCCCTAAGCCTTAGTTAGTAACCGGCGATTGCGCGGCCGGGCCTATGCCTGCCGTAGGTCAATTACCGGAGGTTCTCTCGATGCACTTCTCTATAAGGAAGTGCGGATGTTTCAATGGATGTTTCAAACGAAGCATCCCAGGAGGTTTGTATGGCAATCATGTTTTACGAAAAAGATTGCGATTTAGGCGCCCTCAAGGGTAAAACCATCGGGGTAATCGGGTACGGTTCCCAAGGGCATGCCCACGCGCTGAACGCCAAGGAATCAGGGCTTAAGGTGATCGTCGGGCTTTACGAAGGATCCCCTTCCTGGAAGCGGGCGGAAGCAGCGGGCCTGGAGGTTAAATCTGCGAAAGACGCCGCCGCTGCCGCGGATTTCATTATGATCCTCATCAACGATGAGAAGCAGGCCAAGCTCTACCAAGAATCCATCAAGCCGGTGCTGAAACCCGGTAAGACCCTGGCCTTTGCCCACGGTTTCAATATCCATTTCGGTCAAATCGTACCCCCCCAGGACATCAACGTGGTCATGATTGCGCCCAAAGGCCCGGGCCACACGGTACGGGAGCAGTACCAGGCCGGCGCCGGGGTACCCTGTCTCATCGCGGTTCACCAGGACGCCACCGGGGACGCCAAGCGGATCGGTTTAGCCTATGCCGCGGCCATTGGCGGGGCGCGGGCAGGGGTTCTGGAGACCACTTTCAAGGAAGAGACCGAGACGGACCTCTTCGGTGAACAAGCGGTGCTCTGTGGAGGCGTCTCGGCCTTGATGAAGGCGGGCTACGAGGTCCTTACCGAGGCGGGGTATCAGCCGGAAAGCGCCTACTTTGAGGTGATGCACGAGATGAAGCTCATTATCGACCTGGTGAACCGAGGGGGCCTTTCCTTTATGCGGTACTCCATTTCCGACACTGCGGAATACGGGGACTATGTAACCGGGCCGAAGATCATCACCGAGGAGACCAAGAACACCATGCGGCAGGTCTTGAAGGACATCCAAACCGGCAAATTTGCCAAGGACTGGATCAGCGAGAATCAGGTGAACCGTCCTTTCTTCAATAGGATGCGAGCCATCGAAGGGTCCCACCCCATTGAAACGGTCGGCAAGGAACTGAGGGCCATGATGAGTTGGCTCCCAAAATCAACGGTATAATAAAGTAGAAAAAATAACCATCCTGAGGACCCGCGGGTCCTCAGGTACCGGTGAAGCGGTGGCAATCCCCGCTTCACCATTCCGCCTTGAGCCTCGTATTAATAAGGAGTAGATACTATGGCAAATAACGAACCGGTACGGGTACTGCACGTATTCGACACGACCCTCAGAGACGGAGAGCAGTCTCCTGGATGCAGCATGAATTTACCGGAAAAACTCGCCGTGGCCCGGCGGCTTGAACGGCTTAGGGTGGATGTCGTAGAGGCTGGGTTCCCCGCATCCAGCCCTGGAGACCTGGAATCGGTGAAGGCCATTGCAGGGGTCATCAAAGATTGTACGGTAGCCGGCCTGTGCCGGGCCTTGGAAAAGGACATCGATGCGGCCCGGGAGGCCTTAGCCGGTGCGGTTGCCCCGCGGATACACATCTTCTTGGCAACCTCCCCTATCCACATGGAGTACAAGCTCAAGATGCGTCCTGAGCAGGTGCTGGAGCGGGCGGTTTCCGCGGTGCAATACGCCAAGCAGTTCTGCTCAGCGGTGGAATTTTCCGCGGAAGACGCCTTTCGCAGCGATCGGGACTTTGTATGCCGGGTCTTCGCCGCGGTGATTGCCGCAGGAGCCGTGGTGGTAAATGCCCCGGACACGGTGGGTTATGCCATGCCCGAGGAATTTGCCGGTTTTATCCGTTATATCAAAGCGCATACCCCGAATATGGAGCAGGCCCGGCTCTCGGTGCATTGTCATAACGACCTGGGGCTTGCGGTGGCCAACAGCCTCGCGGCCATTGGCGCAGGAGCGGATCAGGTGGAGTGTACGGTGAACGGTATCGGCGAGCGCGCGGGCAACGCCTCCTTGGAGGAGATCGTCATGGGCCTGCGGGTCCGGAAGGACTATCTTGGGGTAGAGACCCGCATCGACACCACTCAGTTGTATACCGCAAGCCGCCTGGTAAGCCAGGTAACCGGGGTGAAGGTGCAGCCCCACAAGGCCGTGGTGGGGGATAACGCCTTTGCCCATGAAGCAGGGGTTCACCAGCACGGGGTCTTGGCAAATCGAGCCACCTACGAGATCATGACCCCTGAATCCATCGGCATCCCCAAGAACCGCATGGTCTTAGGCAAACACTCAGGCCGTCATGCCTTTGAGGAGCGCCTTACCGATCTGGGTCTCTCCCTGAATGAAGCGCTGGTGGAACAGATTTTCGCCCAGTTCAAGCTCTTAGCGGATAAGAAGAAGGTCGTGAGCGATCGGGACATCGAGGCCCTGGTGATGGATGCTTCCGCTTCCGCACCTGAAACCTGGAAACTTGACCGCTGGGTGGTGAACTGCGGCTCAACCTTGAGTTCTACCAGTACCATTCGGCTTCAGCACCGCGATGGGGAGGTACAGGAGCAGGCAGCGGTAGGGGATGGCCCCATTGATGCGGCCTTCAAAGCTATCAACCGGATCATCGGTAAGGAACCTGCATTGGAGGCCTATGAACTGGGGGCCATCACCGGCGGCGAAGACGCTCAGGGACAAACCCTGGTGAAGATCCGTTGGAATGGCCGGCACTGGAACGGTCGGGGGGTCTCTACGGATGTGGTAGAATCATCGATAAAGGCCTATATAGGGGCGATCAACGCCTTGGAATGGGAATGGCTTTCCCATACGAGTTCCTCGGGCAGCGTTCAGGCTTAGAAGAAATGCAGGGGGACCAGTCCCCCTGCACCCCCGAAAGGGTTCTCTGCGTGCAGCCGACCGGTTGCTAGTCGCCCGCGCTGGGATAGGGATTGTCCCGGATCCCTGCAAGTTCGACGATGCGGGTATGGCATTGTTCCCGCAGGCGATTCACCGCTTCCTTACGGGAAAGGCTTAGGTCCGGCAGAATCGGATCCCCTATCCGCAGGGTGATAAGGGGGTAGTTCTTCTTGAAGAGCTTATACAGCCCCCGGGACGGACGGTAGGAGAAGGCCAGGGGGATGACCGGAAGCTGGTACTTATAGGCCATGGTGAACATGCCTTTCTTGAAAGGTCGGATAGGCTGATAGTAGGGCCAGTTGCTGCCTTCGGGAAAGACGTGGAACCATTTTCTTTGCCGGTGCAGTTCATCAAAGGCCAGGTTAAAGTACTTGATCCCATGAATGTCCGTGGGAACCGGGATACCCCCTGCCAGGCGGATGAGGTCCCGGTCAGGACCGGAAATGTTTTCTTTCCATGCGGGAAAATATAAGCGTCTGAACCGCACTGCCTGAAGGACGCATAAAAAATCCCAGCGCAAGACATGGTTTGAAACGGTAAGCGCGCCTTTGCGGAACAAGGCTCGGTTCTTCTTGAGCTTGTCCCTGCCTTCGATCCTAAGCCCCAAGCGGATGGGTGCAATGATAAAAACCACGGTAAAAATCCCCAGATACAAGAGGGCGCTCCGGACCCTGAAACCCAGGGATCTATCAAGAAAGGGATAGTCCTCGTCGAGGCGCACCTCCACTTCCTGCGGCCCCAGGATCATGTGTGCATCAGGATTCCGGGGATAGACCAGATCCAGCTCCGGGACATAGGGCGTAGGTTCAATCTGCATGGTTCTCCTCAATAGAATCTCGTGAGGTACGTCGAAAGGATCGGGATATAGGTAACGATAAAGACCACCCCCAACTGGATGAGCAGAAAGGGGAGCGCATACCGAGAAATGTCCACAAAGGGTTTTCTGAACCGGTAACTCGCCAAAAACAGATTCATCCCCACCGGCGGGGTAAGAAAGCCTGCCTCCATGTTGATGAGGAAGATGATCCCCAAGTGAACCGGGTCTATGCCGTAGGCTGCGCCCAAGGGGAAGATCAGGGGCAGCACAATCAGAATCGCGGAAAAGATGTCGATGAGACAGCCGATGAGCAGGAGGGATATGTTAAGGATGAACAAAAAGAGGTACTTGGAGGTGATGGCCCCCTGTATCCACCGAGCAAACCGTTCCGGAGCCTGGGTATCCACGATGTAGTAGGAGAGGGCCTGGGATAGGGCGAGGATGGAGAGGATGCCCCCGATGATAGGGATGGCCTTGGCAAACACCCGGGGGATTGCAGCGAGGGGAATATCCTTAAACACGAAGACCTCCACCACAAACACGTAGATCACCGCCGCGGCGCCGATCTCCACCAGGGACAGGATCCCGGAAAAATACCCCGCGATGAGGAACAGGGGCAGCAGGATCTCCGGGAGAGAATTCTTGAGGGCTACCCCTGCCTGTTTCACCCGGAAGGGTTCCAGGGGAATTTTGGTTTTCACCGAAATGATGATCCCCAGAAGGATCATCCCACCCACTAAGATGAGACCGGGAACGATGCCCCCCAGGAACAGATGGATCGTATTGGTCCTGGTAGTAGCCCCCACGAGGATGATGGGCAGGCTTGGGGGAAAGAGGATGCCGATGCTCCCTGAAGCGGTGAGCAGTCCAATGGAAAATCGCGGCGGATAGGGGGCGTTCTCTGAAAGCACCGTATAGAGAATCCCTCCCAGGGCAAGAATAGTTACTCCTGAAGCGCCGGTAAAAGAGGTGAGAAAGGTACACAGACACACCACAGCAATGATGATGCCCCCAGGAAGCCAGCCGAAGAGACTCCTGAAGGTTACAATCAAACGCTCCCCCGCCTTGCTTTCGGAGAGCAAAAAGCCTGCGAAGGTAAAGAGGGGAATGGCTACGAAGCTGTTCTGGGTGAGGGCCGTGTATATCTGATTGGCCACCACGTCCATTTCTCCCCCGGAGCTTTGGATGAGGATCAGCGCTGCGGCCCCAATGATCACAAACAGGGGGGTGCCCCCTAAAGCCGCGATGACGAGGAGTATCAGGACCGGTAGCTTGAGATACCAGGCGAGGGTGAAAAAGCCCTCGCTTAACCGGTAGGCCAGGTCCGGGGTATCAAAGCCCCAGAGAAACTTGCAGATCCCCTGCAGAGAGCCGACCGTCCCCAGCAGGAGAGCCCCGATCCCCCAGAGCCGGGCCTTTCCCTGGAGCGGGATCATCCGGGCAAAACGCACGGCCATGACCCCATAGCCGAGGGGCATGACCAGGGCAAACACCTGGTCCGGGATAAACCCAATCAGCTGCCCAGGAGCAAGGTACATCTTGATAAAGGAAACCGAACACCACGCAAGCATCGTAACAATGCAGGCGGATAAGAGGCCAGAACCGATGGCAAAGCCTTTTTTGAGTTTTTCGTTGGTACTGTACTGCAAGAGTCCAATGGACAGGTGATCCCCCGCTTGAGTGGTGATCATCCCTGAAAGCAGGCCCAGGATCAGTAAGAGGTGCACGATAAGCCCTGGAGACGCAGGTACCCGGGAATGAAAAAATACCCGTAAAAACGATTCCGCCGCAGGCAACAGGGTAAGGCACACCAGGGAAAAGGAGCATACCCCCTGTTCAATGCTCCATAAGGCCGTGTTTTTTTTCTTCATACTATCTATGGGCCGCTTCGATAGGCCTTGAGCAACGTTTCTAGCCTTCCGTATAATTCCCGGTTGAAAGTAGCGCCCAGCAGGGAAGGAATAACCCGGTTTACATCAGCATACCAGAGCTGTTCCTGCTCAGGACTTACTCGATTGATAACGAGGCCGTATTTTTGCATAGTGGCGATGGCCTCTCCCTCGAGCTGCTGAATGGAGGTATCCAATTCCGCTTCCAACCGTTTGGCGATACCCAGCAATCCCGGTTTATGCCGCTCCGGGATGGAACGCCATGCCGCCTGGTTCATAACAATGCCCCCCATGAAGGGGGCGATGTTAATGGAGGCCATGTGCTTAGCCACCCCGAAAATCTGCAAGCCCCCGACGTTGACCGGACTTTGATACACCGCATCGATCATGCCGCCGTTGAGGTACACCAGAACCTGATTCATAGCCACCGGCACCATACGATAGCCCATGGCCTTGAATGCGTCCATGAGCGCCGGTTCCTGTTCGTTGACACCCAGTTTTTGCCGTTTCAGATCATCGGGAACAAAGACCGGAGCCTTGGAGAAAAATCGCACCCACCCTGCCTTTGACCATGCCAGGGTGAAGAAGCCCGCTTGATTTATCCGTTCTTCCAGTAGGGGTTTCAGGTCATGGAGCACCAGGTCCAGTTCCGCATTATTTCGGATAAGAAAGGGACAGCTCAGGGTCATAACTTCATGGCCTGGGGTGATGGAATTAAGCCCAAAAGAACTGAGAATCGCCGCCTGTATTTGGTTCCCCTTGAGCTTACGCAGCACATCCCCTTCACTTCCGGCAATACCGTTATGGTATATGATCAGTTCCACCTCCCCATTGGTAGCGTCCGCCCATTCCTGGGCCATCCTATTCAAAGCCGCTCCCCAAGGGGTCTTCTCAGGAACCAACGAGGCTAATTTGATAGTGATCTTTCGTCGTTGTGCAAAGGTGGGGAGGGGCAGCAGGATCGCCCCCAAAACAATACAAACCACCACTAAACGACCGATCGGTTTCATCCGTCCTCCGGGTTCAGCAGGGTTTGCAAAAGTCGCATCCTTGAACCGCTTTACCGTATCTTTTCGCATTATACAGTATAACTATATTGTTTTTAGCCTCTGCATGCAATACAGCGCAGCGCCTCATAATAGGTAAGCCTTATGGTAGCATGGCGAACGTTACCAGTCCCGACGGGGGAATCCAGCGGAGGATAAAAACATCAAAATATAGCGCATAAACTAATTGACAACATCCTTTAAAATACGCATTGTTCCATAGTAGAATTAAGGGTAGGTACAGCACCTATGCGGAGATCAGTTGAAGGGAGGTTGAGAGAGCAGTATTGAAAGGGAGCGATGTGGTCATCAAGGAGATTACTAAATCCTTCGGTGAATTTAAGGTTTTACATAACATTGGCCTGGGAATAAAAAAAGGGGAGTTCTTTTCCCTGCTTGGGCCTTCAGGATGCGGCAAAACGACCCTCCTGCGTATCATTGCGGGCTTTGAAAGTCCCGATGAGGGAACCCTGCGCTTTGACGACATGGATGTGCTGGGCTTACCTCCTAATCAGCGGCAGGCAAATACGGTTTTTCAGAACTATGCCCTCTTCCCTCACCTTTCGGTATTTGAAAATGTGGCCTTTCCCTTGCGCATTCGAAGGGTTCCTAAGACTCAAATCGCTTCTAAAGTCGATGAATATCTGAAACTGACCCAGATGGAGGGGCATGCCCATAAAAAACCGAACCAGCTTTCCGGGGGTCAAAAACAGCGGGTCGCCATAGCCCGGGCCCTCATCAATGAGCCGAACGTGCTCCTGCTGGACGAACCCCTCTCCGCCCTAGACGCGAAGCTGCGCCAGCACATGCTTATCGAACTGGACCAGATCCACGACAAGATCGGCATTACCTTCATCTACGTTACCCACGACCAGCAGGAGGCCCTCTCGGTATCGGACCGCATCGCGGTGATGAACCAGGGGGATATATTGCAGGTGGGGACCCCCCACGAAATCTACGAAAGCCCTGCCACGGACTTCGTGGCCCGGTTCATCGGGGAGACCAACCTCTTCGACGGGGTAGTGGCATCCGTAGCGCCGCTGGATAAACCAGAGCCGGAATATATGGCGGAGCTGGACATCCCCGACCTAGGCAGGATCAAGGTTACCACCGTGGATGCGGTGCAGCCCGGGCAGCGGCTGAGCTTTACCATTCGGCCTGAGAAGATCCTCATTTCCAAGGAAAAGCCCGCCACTAAACGGGAGGATATCAACCTGTTCCTGGGGGCGGTGGATGAACCGATTTATTCGGGGTTCCAGACCAAGTTTTACGTGAAGGTCCGCGAGAAGACGCTGATCCGGGTGATAAAGCAGCACGCCAAATATTCCGATGAAGGCCCGGACATCCTGTGGAAGGATGAGGTGTTCCTTTCCTGGAGCGCCAATGACGGGTATATCGTGGAGGTGCAATGGTGAGCGGCGCGGATAAACGGAATTATGGGTCCCTCTATTCGGCGCCCATGGCGTTTTGGTTCACTATCTTTTTCCTCACCCCGCTGGTGATCATCGTGGTCTACAGTTTCCTCAAGAAAGGACTCTACGGCGGGGTGGTGGGGGAATTCTCCCTGGATGCGTATCAGGGCCTGGGGAACCCCAGTCTGGTGATCATTACCCTCCGTACCATCCTCACGTCCCTAGTCGCCACGATGATAACCATCCTCATTGCCCTGCCCTGCGGTTATTTCATGGCCAAGAGCCGGAATCAGACCCTGCTCTTGCTCCTCATCATCATCCCGTTTTGGACCAATTTCCTCATTCGGGTATTCGCGTGGATGAACATCCTGGGGAACAACGGCTTCCTGAACGAATTCTTGATGCGCTTGGGGCTGTTGAACGACTATAGCCACTTCCTGTACAACCAAAAGGTGGTGGTGCTGGTATTGGTCTATATGTACCTGCCCTACGCGATCCTCCCCCTATTCTCGACCATCGATAAATTCGACTTTTCCCTGCTGGAGGCGGCCCGGGATTTAGGGGCAACCCAGGCAGAAGCGATGGTTAAGGTATTGCTCCCCAACATCAGGAGCGGCCTCTATACCGCGGTGCTCTTTACCTTCATCCCCATCTTTGGTGCATACGCGGTGCCGCTGCTCGTGGGGGGAAAGGATTCCTACATGCTGGGGAACGTCATTGCAGATCAGCTTACCAAGTCCCGGAATTGGCCCCTGGCTGCGGCTATCTCCATGGTGCTCACCTTGATTACCACCATCGGGGTACTGCTCATGATGACCCTCCAGCGGAAGGACGCTGCCCGAAACGGGGAGAAATCCAGGGCGCACAAAGCCAAGGAGGCGTAGCGGTGCATCTCAAAAGCGTCATTCATCAGATCATCACCTCCCTGAAGCCCGGAGGATCCTTGGGGGAAGCTGCCCGCCATGCCAAGCGGGCATACCGGAACCAGTTTTCCTTTTCCCAGATGGTGTTTATCGCTACCATTGTATTCCTCTTCATGCCCTTGGTGGTGCTGGTCCTGTACTCCTTTAACGCATCCAAAGGTATGCACTGGACAGGGTTTTCCCTGGTATGGTATGAACAGCTCTTTTTACATTCCCGGGACCTGTGGCGTTCTTTTTGGAACAGTATGTTTATTGCCGTGAGTTCCGCGGCAAGCGCCATGGTCATCGGTACCCTCGGGGCCATCGGGGTAAACTGGTACCGCTTTAAACTGCGGAACTATGTGCAGACCATCTCCTTTCTGCCCATGATACTCCCGGAGATCATCATCGGGGTGTCGCTTTCCATATTTTTCGCCGGAGTAAAGATGCGCCTTGGGCTTTTGACCATATTTATCGCCCATACCACCTTCAACCTGCCCTTCGTGTTTCTCATGGTTATGGCTCGGCTGGATGAATTCGATTTTTCGATCATCGAGGCTGCTCACGACCTGGGGGCCAATGAGTGGCAGACCCTCTTAAAGGTTACGATTCCCCTCTGTATGCCCGGTATTGTGTCGGGTTTCTTAACCGCCATCACCATTTCCCTAGAGGATTTTGTGATCACCTACTTTGTGGCGGGCCCTGGGTCCTCGACCCTGCCGCTGTATATCTACTCGGCAATCCGTTTTGGGGTCTCCCCGGTCATCAACGCCCTGTCAGTGGTGATGATCCTGGGGACGGTGCTCCTCACCTATCTCTTGAGGAATTTCCTCAAATACATCGCCGCTAAATAGCGGTCCCGGTTTTAGAGGCCGGTTGCATACGCCGTTTCCGTTTCACGGGAGAGTAGAATCCCGTGAGGCGATACGGGGGGATTATGGATATATAATCCCCTATATACTTGTTCTGGGATGAAGGCAGGCCTATATGCCTTCACCCTGAGGAGGAAAAGATGAAGAAAATACCTGTAGAAACCGCAGCCCCGCGTCACCCAAGGCCAGGGCTGCTGGGTCGCCTAGGAACCCTGGCGATCCTGGGGGCACTCATCGCCGCAAGCCTGAGCGCTGGCGGGGGCAAGCAAGAGGCGACTAAATCCGCAGGGGGCGGCTCGAATCGGCTCTATATCTACAACTGGACCTATTATACTCCCCCGTCGGTTATAGAGCAGTTTGAAAAGGAATACGGCGTTACGGTCATCTACGATGAGTTTGCCTCCAACGAGGACATGTACGCCAAGATTCAGGCTGGGGGCAGCGGTTATGACCTGGTGTTCCCCTCGGGGGATTACGTGTCTATCATGAGCCAGCAGGGTATGTTCGAGAAGATCGACAAGTCCCGGCTCTCCAACCTGGGCAACATCGATCCCCTGGTCTTGCAAAAGGCCACCTACGATCCCACCATGGAATACAGTGTGCCCTATTATTGGGGGGCTGCCGGGATCGCGGTGAATACCGCCAAGGTACCGAACTTTGAAAGAAACTGGTCCATTTTTAGCCGAAAGGATCTCAAGGGCCGCATGACCATGCTCGATGATATGCGG
Source organism: Treponema sp. (assembly GCA_031274565.1). Taxonomy (GTDB): domain Bacteria; phylum Spirochaetota; class Spirochaetia; order Treponematales; family Breznakiellaceae; genus JAIRLU01. The sequence continues at coordinate 1,023 of JAISPY010000164.1, read as the reverse complement.
GAAGTCATGGGGGACGCCCTGGTGCAGCTCGGGTATTCGGTGAACACCAAGAACCCCGAGGAGATTACGGCGGCCAAGAACCTTATCAACCAGGAATGGAAGCCGAACCTGGTTAAGTTCGACGCAGAGGCCTTTGGCAAGGGCTATGCCAACGGGGATTTCTGGGTGGTCCAGGGGTATGCGGAAGTGGTATACGAAGAGATCGCGGATAACGAGCAATTAAAGCGGGATACGGTCTTTTTTATACCCAGCCAAGGAGGGCCTGCCTACATCGACAGTATGTGCATCTTAAAAGGCGCTAAAAACATCGACCTGGCCCATAAGTTTATCGACTTCATCCACCGGCCTGCAATCTACGCGGAATTTGCCGATTATTTCGGATTTCCCGCCACAGCCAACATCCCTGCCCGGCAATACCAGAAGGTTACCCCCTATTATCAGACCCAAGACCTGATCAAAACGGAGCTGAAAGACGACCTGGGATCCGCCTTGGACCGGTATAACGACGCATGGTTTAACTCGATCCGTATCGGAGAATAGCCCCCCGTACCAAAAGCGGCTATGACGCCTATAGGCAGGCGGTCCATAGCCGATAGCCGCCAAGTCCCCTGGTTTCTGCAAACCCGTTACGCTGCTGTTTGAAAGGACACATCAAATAATACTGCCTATGGCTTATACAATCGATCGACATTTTTGGTAGTACTTCTTTCCTTATATCCAAGCTATTGATGCTTGAACCGTAATAACAGTTTTTTAATAAAGAATGTTTTGTTTCTATTACTGTTTCAGTAAAAAAAATGATGCCATCATCTGCATACCAGACTACAATTTTTCTTTATATACTTTCTTTTATAATCGTTAGGGTATGTTATTTTTTCTATTTTTTATACTTTTCCTGTTTTTTCTATATACGTTACATTACCGTTTCATTTATTAGTATATTAACTATAGTACTTATTAAGTAGTGATACGATTTATCGGCTACTTAGGGAGGATACTATTTTGAGTATACGACAAATACTA